>CAJWIC010000185.1 GCA_913040905.1 uncultured Synechococcus sp.
CCTCGATGGTGTTCGGGGATGCCAAGAAGGTGCTGGGCGATCTGTTGACGGAACTCAAGGATCTCGGACTGGGCAAGAAGTGATGCCCCCTGGATCGGACAACCCCCAGTTGCTGAAGCAACTGGGGGTTGCGCCGTTTCAGCAGCGCCTTCCCTGGATCGGTGGCGACCTGCAGACCTTGAGGGACACCCTCAGACCGGTGAAGTTGCCGGTTGATCGGGGGGAGCCCGTTCGCATTTCAGTACCGGCCCTTGCCAGTGGTGCTGCGGAAGCCGGGGAGCTCCTCGCCTATCTGGATCGTCCTCTTGTGAGCGGTGATGCTGCCGCTGCACCAGCGCCGAAAGGGTTAGTGGTGGTGTTGCATGGTCTGGGTGGCTCCAGCCGCAGAGAGGGTTTGCGTCGGTTGAGCATCAGCCTGCAAGGGGCCGGGTTCGCTGTACTGCGGCTGAATTTGCGTGGTGCCGATCCTGGCCGCCACTTGGCGGGGGGGACCTACGCCGCCGCTTGCAACAGTGATCTGCTGCCCGTGCTGCAGCGGGCTCGCCAAATGGCTGCGGCTCTGGCATCGGAGGCTGGTCTGCCTCAGCCCTTACCTCTCCTGGGTGCCGGTATCTCCCTGGGGGGAACGATGCTGCTGAATGCCTGTCTTGACCAGGGCGGGGTTCTGGATGCTTTGTTCTGTGCCAGCAGCCCCCTGGACCTGGCCGCCTGCAGCGCGTCGATTGAACGGCCACGCAATCGCATTTACCAGCGTTGGCTGTTGCAGCGCCTGGTCCGGCAGACCCTTGCTGATCCCTTTGGCGTGACAGCCCTGGAAGAGCAGCAGCTTCGGGACCATCCACCACGGTCGATCCGCGCTTTTGATTCAGCTGTCACCGCCCCACGCTGGTGCTTCGCCTCGGTAGAGGATTACTACGACGGTGCATCTCCTTTCCCGCGCATGACAACGTCGTGGCCGGATTTGCCACCGACGCTGTTGCTTCAGGCCCTTGATGATCCCTGGGTTCCCGCTGCTTCAGCTGTTCAGCTGCAATCGTTGTTGACGGAACATCCCTCATCGGGATCCGATCAGAATCTGAAAATTGTGCTGACAGCTTCTGGTGGACACAATGGGTTCCATGGTCCTGGTGACAATCTCGACCAGGGCTGCTGGTCGGATCGATTGGCGTGTGCCTGGTTCAACAAAAATCCCTGAAACAGGGATTCGTGAACAGTTCTTGATTCAGTCGTTCCTTTCGTAATAAAAAGCCCGATCGGAGGGGTTTTGATAGACAGCTCCGCCACAGGATGTAGCGATACGCCACAGGGCTTGATGGATCGGTGTTGCGTCATAGCGAACAAGATCCGGGAAACGTTGCCGTAAAAGAGCGGTGCCCCTCCAGGCGTTGTAATGCGGGATGGCGGAATTCACGTGATGGCACACGTGGGTTGAACCAATGCCGTGGTGCAGAAAGTTCAGAACTGGACCGTAGGGACGATCAACGGTTTGGAGTGCACCCTTGGCCCAGTTCCATGTTTCATTTGAAAAGTGAGGAATATCTCGATCTGTATGCTGCAACCAGGTGTAAGTGGTGAGCCAGATATTGATCACAATGTATGGCAATCCGTAGAGGCAAGCAATGCGGGCCAATGAATAGTGGACTGACGCCGCAATCAAAAGGATGATCATGGCAATCAAACCAAGGTTTGAACGCACCATCTCGTTGCGGAACGAAGTGGGGAAAAGCGCTCGTTGACCGTTCTGAAATGGTGCTCCATTCCAGAAATGGGAGGTGGGAAAGCCATAATCTTCTCCACCTGTTGCACCCAGAAAGAGATAGAGCTGCCAACCGATGATCAGGTGGTTGAACAGGGATATCAAGCCGAACAACAGTTTGTTGAGCTTTCGCTTCAGGCGTTCCGTTGCTCGACCTTGGGGAGAGGTGGCACGGGGCGGAACATGGGTTTCACCACCCTCGAGGTGGTTGCAGTGCGCGTGGTGAACGGCATGGCTTCGAGCCCAGCTGTAGTAAGGCACCAACAGCGCGCTGTGCAGAACAAATCCCACCACCCCTTCAATTCTCCTGTTGGGGTGAAAGGCGTTATGACCACATTCGTGGGCTAAGACCCAGCAACCCATGGCAACGGTGCCTGTGATCGCGCCGTAGAGGATCCAGAGTGGAACAGCTGTGAGCGTGAGCGGGATGGTTGTTCCAACGCAGATGGCGGCGATCGAAAGACCGACTGACATCACCAGGCTTCCCCAGGCTTTGACGGGGTTGAACTTGGTAAGTTCTGCCGGCAGTGCGCTCAGGAGCACAGCCTTGCTGGGATAAATCGTTGAATGATCAGCTGTCGTAAAGGTGGTTTGTTGTCGAGCTGGCGAGGGGGATGTCAGTGTCAAATGAGAGTTAGAGGTAGGGAGCCGAACGCCCGCTTTAGAATTGTTTAAGACTCTAGGTGATTGCTTGCGTTTCTGTGGTTCTTGTGAATGTTGATCGACTCGGTACAAGCCAGGACAAGCTTCCTGTGCTCAAATTTTTGTGCAGAAATCGAGCCCAATGAAGGGGTTGGTTGTTGACTTATTGGTTGTCGGAGTCGTTGTGCTGAAAGGGGGTTTTTTTGAGGATCCATTGTTGGATGGGTTCTTGATTGAGAATGTGCTGAACAATGATTGGTTTGATCTTGTCTGCAGTGACGTCGGTGTACCAGATTCCGTCCGGCCAGATCAACAGAATCGGTCCCTTTTCGCAGATTCTCAGGCAGTCAACCTTGCTTCTCAGGACGACTCCTTCAGGTCGATCACTGTTCTCAAGTCCAAACTCCTTGATCAGTCTTTTGAGTTCATTCCACGTGGCTAAGCCTTCACTCGGATTGCAACATTTGGCTTTGGAGGGAGTGGCGCACAGCAGCAGGTGATGGCTGACCCGCTGAACGCTCATGCCGCCAGTGCAGCCAGAGGAACTCGGGTGGTGCCGCGCTGGACCTGTTCGCGCACAGCGTTGCGGGCCCATTGATCAACAGCCAGCACGTCGTCCAATTGGGGCTGGGCCATCAGATCGGGTTTATGACGCTCGCAGGCGGCCTCGATCACTG
>CAJWIC010000186.1 GCA_913040905.1 uncultured Synechococcus sp.
GAACAGAGCCTTCTTCAAGTCACGCTGACCCTGCTCGTCATCGGGATTTACCTGCCCATTGTGGGGCTTCTGCTTTACACATTCCTGAACACATTCCGCTATATCAAAGACTTCACCTTTGGCCGGAAAGGGCGATTCTGGAATCCCGCAAATACTGCCTGGAGACGCTTTTTCCTGATTGCGCCCATCGCCCCTCTATCGATCTTCACTTTGCAGTTGATCGACGACAAAATTAACATCACAGGATGGTGGCTTCGTAATCTCGACTTCTGTTTCGACATGTTGGCCTATGTCTCGTTCGGCGGAACCATCATCCTGCTGTTCGAAGCCTTGGGCCGCACCGGTTCTCACTGGATTCTGAATTTCAAACGCAGTAAATCAGATCTGGAACGCATCCGCATCCAAAACGTTCTGCTTCCGATCTGTCGCTTTT
This sequence comes from uncultured Synechococcus sp., assembly GCA_913040905.1. Next base: position 434 of record CAJWIC010000186.1, read on the forward strand.
TAGGCGCACTGACAGCCGTCCTGGTCATCTACCAGCTCTTGCTGCGACTTGGGATGCCAAGCAGCACTGTTCTGGCCTTTTCAGCCGTACCCGGTTTGGCGATTGGCTTGGGAGCATCCAAGTTGCTTGGCAACATCTTTGCTGGCATCTCGATTCAGTCCGATCGGCCCATTCGTGTTGGAGAGTTCTGCCAGGTTGGCGACAAGCTTGGCTTCGTCAAGCGGATCGGGCTGCGCTCAATCGAACTCTCCACTCTTTCAGCGAACGTCACCATTCCCAACAACAAGGTGGATGACACCACGATCGTGAATTTCACCCGCCAGACATTACTGAAGGAAGACGGGCTACAGCATCCTCTGCAAACCATCGAGTTCCACTTATCACTTCCTTCTGGCCTTGGCATTGGTCAACTCAATGCCATCACTCAACGCAGCTGCGATTACATGGCTGGGATCCCATCGATTGCAAGCCATACCGCCCATTACGACGAAAGCCCCAGTGGCGCCCTCAGCCTGACCGTGCTGGCCGAAGTGCGCATTTCCAACTGGGAGGACTACATGAGCATCCGGCAATCCATTCTTGGAGACCTGAAGCTGATCATTGCCGTTGTGAAAAACCTCAAGCAATCCATCAGCGTTTCTCGAGACACACCTCTGGAGATGGTGGATCGAATCCCCGATCTTCTGGCCGACATCGTCAACAACGATCCAAACCTCACGCTGAGTGTTTGCCGCCTTTCCGCAATTTCGGACTACAGCCTTGATTTCATGGTTCTGATGGAGTCGAGCTACACCGAGGTCGGCGGATTCTTCAGCGCTCTTGCACGCGTCAACAAGGGAATCCTGGATTGCTTTGCCGCCAATGGCATCGAAATCCCTCTCCCCACCAGTGTGGAGATCCAGAAAACACTGCCCTGATTCTCACAATCCGGTACAGCCGCGAGCAATCGTCTGCAGATCCGCCTGGGCACGGTCAGCACGACCATGCCCAAGTTGCTGCATGATCACATCCGCCTGCAAACCGAGCAGAAAGGTCTGACAGGGATAGAACTCCCGCTCAGCGGCAGATCGCTGCAGTTGTTCAGCGCGATCGAGAACGATCTGGCAGGAGCTGGGACTGTCCCCGTCGAAACAGCGCTGCGCCAGCTGGAGAACGTTGCTCAGCGGCATCAGCTGGGCCTGCACGGGTGACGCCATCACGACGGCCAGGGCGACTGTGACGGGTCGTGCTGACACGCAACGGAACGGCGGTTTGCTGAGATGATGACTCAACTTCGAACTTCTGCTCAGCCGTGTACACCGACTGGACCGCGATCGCTCTTCTGCTGTTCACCGCTGTGCCTCTGCTGGTGGTTGTCGGCACCGCCGTCCTCTTCGTGCTGCGCAACAAGGAGAAGGCCCCTCTGGGCTGAGCCAGGATCAGGACACTTTCTGGGGAACGCTGTCCAAGCGTGCGATGGATGGATCAACGGTGCTCAGCTTGCTCAGAGGTGCAGGCCTTGAGGCAGCTGTGATCCGTCCGGTGCCGAGGCAGGACTGACAAGTGCGGAAGCGCTGACTGGAGACCCGCTGAATGCCGCTGCCTCCGCAAATGGTGCAGGTGCTCATGCCTGGCTGTTCGTTATGTGCACAGTGTGGGTCGATTCACCCCAATCGATCCCGAAGCCTTTCTTAAGAATCGAAAGCACGGAACGGATCCTGCGTCAAGCCCTCGAGCAACGACCGCGCTGACAGCCGCGTTTCCGTCGGAATCAAGCCCAGGCCCGCGGCCAGCCGACCGATCACGGCTGACGGATCAAGTCCAGCCCGGCGCAGTCCCCCGAGCCCGGCGCTCGCTTCACGCTTGGACAGTTTCCGGCCCTGGTCATCGCACAGCAGCGGGCCATGGTGAAAGCGGGGTGGCTGCTGCTGCAGAGCCCTGTACAAACTGCGCTGAGCCGGAAGCGCGGCGCGCAGGTCCTCACCGCGCACCACATCGCTGATGCCCAGGACCAGTTCATCGATCACGGTGGCCAACTGGTACGCAATGAACCCGTCGGCACGGCGCACCACCACATCTCCGCTGCCATCTGGATCGCTGTTGGGAACCCGTAACCGCCAGCTGGGCAAACGCTGGTTCTGCCACCCCCAGCCACCCCTCCCATCGCGGCAGGTGCCTGGATAGCGAGACGCTCCTGCCAGCTCTTTTCGGGAACAGCGGCAGGGGAAGAGTCGACCCTCCCGTCGCAACCAGGACAGCCAAGACGCGTAGACCCCTCGGCGGCGGCTCTGGAGCATCGGTTCCCCGTCCCAGTCCAATCCCAGCCAGTGCAGATCGTCCTGAATCGACTGGATGGCCCCGGGCCGGTTGCGGGGGGTATCGAGATCATCGATGCGCAGCAACCAGACCCCACCGGCACGGCGGGCCTGCAACCAGGACAACAGGGCCGTTTGCAGATTGCCGAGGTGCAGCTCACCCGTGGGGGATGGGGCATAACGGCCGCGGACCATCCCCGCTGCCCTCAAGCGCTTGCCCTGATCCAGGTGTTGCTGCAGATGGATGGGAACAGGCATCAAAAAAGGCGGCCCCCTGG
>CAJWIC010000187.1 GCA_913040905.1 uncultured Synechococcus sp.
GGCTCCTGGGGCTATCAGGTCACGGGGTGGTACGCCCCCACCAGCCGCTACGGCACACTGGATGAATTCCGGGCCTTTGTCGACCGCTGCCATGCCGAAGGCATCGGCGTGATCATCGACTGGGTCCCCGGTCATTTCCCCAAGGATGCCCACGGTCTGGCGTTCTTCGACGGCACCCACCTCTACGAACACGGCGATCCACGCATCGGTGAGCACAAGGAGTGGGGAACGCTGATCTTCAACTACAGCCGCAACGAAGTTCGCAACTTCCTTGTGGCCAACCTGGTGTTCTGGTTCGAGCAATTCCACATCGACGGCATCCGCGTTGATGCGGTGGCCTCCATGCTCTACCGGGACTATCTGCGTCCGGATGGTGAATGGCTGGCCAATGAGCATGGCGGCCGAGAAAACACCGAAGCCGTCCAGTTTCTGCAACAGGCCAACCATGTGCTGTTCCAGCACTTCCCCGGGGCGCTGTCGATCGCGGAGGAATCCACCACATGGCCGATGGTGACCCAACCAACGGATAACGGAGGACTGGGCTTCAACCTGAAATGGAACATGGGTTGGATGCACGACATGCTCGATTACTTCGAGCTGGATCCCTGGTTCCGCCAGTTCCACCAGAACAACATCACCTTCTCCATCTGGTACACCTACACCGAAAACTTCATGCTGGCCCTGAGCCACGATGAAGTGGTGCATGGCAAGAGCCATCTCCTCCACAAGATGCCGGGTGACGACTGGCAGAAATACGCCAACACCAGGGCCCTGCTCGCCTACATGTGGACCCATCCCGGCAAGAAAACCATCTTCATGGGGATGGAATTCGGTCAGCGCGCTGAATGGAACGTCTGGGGAGATCTTCAGTGGGATCTCCTCAACTACGAACCCCACAAGGGCATTCAGCTGCTGGTGGATGACCTCAACAAGCTGTACAAAGCTGAGCCGGCCCTCTGGCGCGATGACTTCGACCAGTACGGATTCCAGTGGATTGATTGCAACGACAACCGCCACTCCGTGATCAGTTTCATGCGGCGTGAAAGCAGCAGTGGCACCTGGCTTGTTGTGGTGGCCAACTTCACACCCCAGAGCCATTCCCATTACCGGGTTGGCGTTCCACTGGCGGGCTTCTATGAGGAGATCTTCAACACCGATGCAGCCCGTTACGGCGGCAGCAACCTCGGCAACATGGGCGGCAAGCCGACGGATGAATGGAGCATCCACGGCTACGAGAACTCCCTGGATCTCTGCCTGCCGCCCCTCAGCCTCATGGTGTTCCGTCACGACCCCAAGCGCAGCCTGCAAGCGTCATCGGCATCAGCCTGTGACAATGCAGATGACGAAACGGCTGGTCATAACTAGGTGAACGCTGAACTCAGGTAGGTTTCCGGCTTACCTGATTTCGGCTTGATGAGCGACACTCTGCCCCTGCTTCTGCGTGCAGCCCGCGGTGAAGCGGTGGAGCGTCCTCCTGTGTGGATGATGCGTCAGGCCGGGCGGTACATGAAGATCTACCGGGATCTGCGCGACAAGTACCCCAGCTTCCGCGAACGCTCCGAGAACCCCGATCTCTCCTACGAGATCTCGATGCAACCGTTTCACGCCTTCAAACCCGATGGCGTGATTCTGTTTTCCGACATCCTCACGCCGCTGCCGGGGATGGGCATCGATTTCGACATCATCGAGAGCAAGGGGCCGCAGATCGGTGATCCGATCCGCTCCATGGATCAGGTGAACGCCCTGCGCCCCCTGGATCCCGCCGCCTCCATGCCCTTCGTCGGTGAGGTGCTGGGTCGTCTGCGCCAGAGCGTTGGCAATGAAGCCGCCGTGCTGGGCTTCGTCGGTGCACCCTGGACCCTGGCTGCCTACGTGGTGGAAGGCAAAAGCAGCAAGAACTACGCGGTGATCAAGGCCATGGCCTTCCGCGAGCCGGAGCTGCTGCACAAACTGCTCGACCACTTCGCCGAGTCAATCGCCAACTACCTCCGTTATCAGATTGATTCCGGCGCCCAGGTGGTGCAGATGTTCGACTCCTGGGCCGGACAACTGAGTCCTGCTGATTACGACACCTTCGCCGCTCCCTATCAGAAAAAGGTGGTGGACCTGGTCAAACAGACCCATCCCGACACCCCCTTCATCCTCTACATCTCCGGCAGTGCCGGCGTGCTCGAACGGATGGCCTCCACGGGAGTGGATATCGTTTCGCTCGACTGGACCGTGGACATGGCTGAAGCCCTGGCCCGTCTGCCGGAGCACGTTGGTGTTCAGGGCAACGTCGACCCCGGACTGCTGTTCGGCACGCCTGAAGCGATCGAAGCCCGCATCGACGACTGCGTGCGCAAGGCCCGCGGCCGTAAGCACATCCTCAACCTGGGCCACGGCATCCTGCCGGGAACACCTGAGGAGAATGGCGCCGCCTTCTTCCGGTCCGGCAAGAGCGTGATGGACCGCGTCGGGGCCGTCGCTTGACGCGGATCCTGATCACCGGCGCCAGTGGCTGCGTCGGTCAGTACATCTCCCGCTGGCTGCTGGACAACTCCGATGCGGAGTTGCTTCTGTGGCTGCGGGATCCGGCCAAGCTCACGGCGGTTCCTGCAGACCATCCTCGGATCCGGCTGTTGGTTGGTGACCTGCGGGACACGGATCGGTTCGTGGCGGAACTGGCAACGGTGAACCGGGTGATCCACACCGCCACGGCATGGGGTGATCCGGAACGGGCGGAGCAGGTGAATGTGGTGGCAGTGAAGCGACTGCTGCAACTGCTCAACCCCCTTGTGGTGGAGCAGATCATCTATTTCTCAACGGCCAGCATCCTGGATCGTGACCTGAGGCCGTTACCGGAGGCCCTGGCCTACGGCACCGAATACATCCAGACCAAGGCCCGCTGCCTGGAGCAACTGGAGCAGCATCCTCTGGCGGCCAAGATCATTGCGGTGTTCCCAACCCTGGTGTTCGGAGGGCGTGTGGACGGCACCAGCCCTTTC
>CAJWIC010000188.1 GCA_913040905.1 uncultured Synechococcus sp.
GTCAGTTTGAGGCGGCCCGGCGCTTCACCTCCCGACGCCCTTGAGCCTCCCTGAGCTGCTCTCCCCAGCTGGTGACTGGGACTGCCTCAAGGCTGCTGTGGCGAACGGTGCCGATGCTGTGTATTTCGGTGTTGATGCCTTCAACGCCCGTCAACGGGCTGAGAACTTCCGCATCGAGGAGCTGGGGGAGGTGATGACCTGGCTGCACGAGCGCAAGGTGCGGGGGTTCCTCACCTTCAACGTGCTCGTGTTCAGCGATGAGTTGGAACGCGCCGCTGCACTGGTGATCGCGGCGGCGGCGGCCGGAGTGGATGCGCTGATCGTGCAGGACGTGGGACTGTGTTGTCTGGCGCGAACCCTGGTGCCGGATCTGGCGCTGCATGGTTCCACGCAGATGTCCATCACCAGTGCTGCCGGCGTGGCGCAGGCGGCCGCCCTGGGGTGCGAACGGGTTGTTCTGGCCCGCGAACTGGCGCTGACGGATCTGGAGCGTCTTCAGGGTCAGTTGCAGGCCAGACACCTGGCCATGCCTCTTGAGGTGTTCGTTCACGGCGCCTTGTGTGTGGCCTATTCCGGTCAGTGCCTCACCAGTGAGTCCCTGGGCCAGCGCAGTGCCAACCGCGGCGAATGTGCCCAGGCCTGTCGGCTCCCCTATGAATTGATTGTCGACGGCGTGCCCCGATCCCTGGGCGATCAGCGCTACCTGCTGTCACCTCAGGATCTTGCGGCCTGGCCTGTGCTGCCTGAACTGCAGCGCATCGGCATCGCCAGCCTCAAGATCGAGGGTCGCCTCAAGGACCCGACCTACGTGGCGGCCGTCACGGATGCCTATCGCCGCGGCCTCGATCAGGGCCTCAACGCCGCAGAACAGGACGACCCCCAGCGCCAGCTGGAACTCGCGTTTTCACGGGGGTTGTCCACCGGTTGGCTGGAAGGGGTGAACCACCGCCGTCTTGTCCATGGCCGTTGGAGCAAGAAGCGCGGCCCTCTGGTGGGGCAGCTGTTGCGGGTCGACCGCAGTGGCTGGCTGCAGATCCGCAGCCGGGAGGCTCTCCGTCCCGGTCAGGGCCTGGTGCTGGAGCAACACTCTGCCTCACCTCTCCAGCCACCGGATGAGGTGGGGGGTCGGGTGATGGTGGTGGAGCGACTCGGCCGCGAGCGCCTGCGGTTGAAGCTCGGTCCGGGTCGGCTCAATCTCCGCGATCTGCCCTCCGGTGCATCGGTCTGGCTCACCAGCGATCCCAGCTGGGACAGCCACTGGCAGCGGGCTGCCCAGCGCCCGACTGCCGGCCAGTCCATCGGTCTGCGACTGCGGGTGCGGGGTCGTCTGGACCAGCCTCTGGTGCTCGAATCTCTCGAGGGCGACACGCGGATTTCAAGCTGCATGCCCCTACAGGCGGCCCAGCAACGCCCCCTTGATCGCCAGCGTCTGGAGGAGCAGCTGGGACGGCTCGGCGGCAGCGGCTGGGTTCTGGAACAGCTGGAGCTCGATCTCGAGGGAGATCTGTTTCTGCCGGTGGCGGAGCTCAACCGGATGCGGCGGGAGCTGCTGGCGCAGCTTCAGCCCACGGAGCCCGACCCGGTGGCGTTCACGAGCCCTGTCGAGGATGTTCCATCCGTTCTGCGGCAGTTGTCGCCGGAGCCGTCGCTTCAGCCTTCGACGGACGAGCCCGGCCTCGTTGTCCTGGTGCGCAGCCTGGCGCAGCTGGAGGCTCTGATTCCGCTGACGGATCTGTCGATTTCAAGCGTGGTGGCGGATCTGGAGCAGCCCCGTGACCTGCGGGAAGCGGTGGCCATTGGTCGTGGTCACTGGCCCGATGGAATCTGGCTGGCAGGTGCACGGATCACGCGGCCCAATGAGGCCTGGACTCTGGAGCCACTGATTCGAGCGCGTCCTGACGGCTACCTGGTGCGCAATGCCGATCAACTGGAACGGCTGACGCCGCTGGCGCCCTGCGTTGGTGATTTTTCCCTGAACACGGCCAACCCCCTCAGTGTTCGCTGGTACCTGGAGCACTGGGGGCTGGAGCGGGTGACCGCCAGCTATGACCTCAACCTGCAGCAATTGCTCGATCTGGCAGCCGGCATCGATGCCGCTCGGCTTGAGGTCACCCTGCATCAGCACATGCCGCTGTTTCACATGGATCACTGTGTGTTCTGCGCCTTTCTTTCCGATGGGCAGGACCACACCGATTGCGGTCGTCCCTGTGAGCAGCACAACGTCGCGATGAGGGATCGCAGCGGCGTTGAGCATCCGTTGAAGGCTGATCTCGGTTGTCGCAACACGCTGTTCAACGGCACCGCACAAACCGGAGTGGAGGGTCTGCCGGCACTGCTTGAGGCCGGCGTCCGCCAGGTTCGCCTCGAACTGCTGGAGGAGGACGCTGCAGCGACGCAGCGCCGGGTGAGGCTTTACGCCGATGCACTTCTGGGGCGGCGGGCCTCACGGGAGGTGTGGAGTCAGGAGCGGGTCCATCACCAGCTCGGCGTGACCCGGGGCAGCCTGCGCGTCAAGGGTCCTGAACGCACCAGTCAAATCTCACGTTGAGATAACCTTTCGCCCTGCGCCTTTGGGCGTTCTTCACAAATTCAAACGGTCAACCCGCATGAGCGCCCAGCACAAGGCGATTCGCAACATCGCGATCATCGCTCACGTTGACCATGGCAAAACGACCCTGGTTGATTCCCTGCTGGCGCAATCAGGCATCTTCCGCGACAACGAAGCGGTGCCCACCTGCGTCCTCGACTCCAACGATCTGGAGCGTGAGCGGGGAATCACCATTCTGTCGAAGAACACCGCAGTCGATTACAACGACACGCGCATCAACATCGTTGACACCCCTGGTCACGCTGACTTCGGTGGTGAAGTTGAGCGGGTGTTGGGCATGGTGGATGGCTGCCTTCTGATCGTTGACGCCAATGAGGGGCCGATGCCCCAGACCCGTTTCGTGCTGAAGAAGGCCCTGGAGCAGGG
>CAJWIC010000189.1 GCA_913040905.1 uncultured Synechococcus sp.
GCGTCGCACGCTCTCCGAGCTCGGCGTGGGCTTTTCCATGGCTGGCGATCAGACAACCGGCCTGGCGCACATCACCCGTGTTGTAGGTGAGATCGGTCTGATCGGCGTGGGTGAAACGGCCCCCTGCCGCCAGTAACACCGCCTCCGGGGCGGCCATATCCCAGTCTTTGGGAGCACTGCGACCGGAGAGGGAGACGTAGAGATCGGTCTCACCGCGCAGGATCGTGGCGACCTTGTAACCAACGCTGCCAACAGCCTTGGAACCACCAAGTTCGAGGGCGTCAATCAACTTCACCAAGCGATCGTCGCGGTGGCTGCGGCTGGCCACCAGGATCAGATCCGACACCGCGGTGCGCGGGCTGAACCGCACTGGCGATCGCTGCCCCTGACGGTCCTCACACCAGGCGCCGTCACCGACGATGCCGATCCAAAGCTCATCGGCCTCCGGCAGCAGCACAACCCCAATCACCGGCCGCTTGCCCCGGACCAAGGCCAGATGAACGGCGTATTCCCCCGTGCCCTGCAGGAAATCCTTGGTGCCATCAAGGGGATCGAGAATCCACAGCCATTCGGCTGGCACGGGTTGGCCTTCCGTGAGCTGATCCTTGGCCGTTTCTTCACTGAGCAAGGTCCAGTCAGCCTGAGGAAACGCAGCGGACAGGCCATCCAGCAGCCATTGATTCACCGCCAGATCCGCAGCGGACACAGGGCCCTCCCCGCCATTGTCCACGCTCAGAGCCCTGGGAAAGCCATGGGGCGGTTGCTCGCCCCGTGCGTAGGCCCGCAGGATGTCAGCGGCGCCCCAGCTGAGGCGGCGGAGTTCCGACAACAGAGCGTCCTGACTGACGCCGACGGGCAGAACGGCAGAGGTTGGCATCATGATCAGGACAGGCGCTGGCCATTGTGATGCAGCGGGACGAGCCAGCCTCCGGATGCCTTTATCTCGTGGGCACACCGATCGGTCACCTCGGTGATCTCTCCCCCCGAGCCAAGGCGGTGCTGGCTGGGGTGACCGTGATCGCCTGTGAAGACACACGCCACAGCGGCCAGCTGCTCAGCACGCTTCAAGCCAAGGGCCGCAGGCTGTCGTTCCACCAGCACAACACCCGCACCCGCCTGCCGCAGCTGCTGCAGGCGCTGAGCGACGGCGAGAGCGTTGCGGTGATCAGCGACGCCGGACTGCCCGGCATCAGCGATCCCGGCGAGGAACTGGCAGCGGAGGCGCGATCAGCAGGCTTTGAGGTGATCTGCATCCCCGGACCCTGTGCCGCCACCACCGCCCTGGTCAGCAGCGGACTGCCCAGCAGTCGCTTCTGCTTCGAGGGATTCCTGCCGGTTAAAGGCAAGGAACGTCGACAGCGTCTCGAACAGATCGCCACCGAGCCACGAACAACCGTGCTCTACGAAGCACCGCACCGGCTGCTGGCGCTCCTGCAAAGCCTGGCGGAGCACTGTGGCTCCGAGCGCCCTCTGCAGGTGGCGCGGGAATTGACCAAGCGACACGAACAGCAGGTGGGACCCACCATCGCAGCCGCTCTGGAGCATTTTCACACCGCACGTCCCCAGGGGGAATTCACACTTGTGTTGGGGGGGTGTCCTTCATCCATTCCGTCGGAGCCCGATGAGAACGAGCTGCTGGAGCGACTGCAGGGACTGATCACTGCGGGGGCTAGCCCTCGTGATGCCGCTCGGCAGCTTGCCCTGGACAGCGGCATCAGCCGTCGTCGTCTCTATTCCCTGCTTCACCAGGACCCGTCAGACTGAGGACGAACAACGGCTGACACTTGATGTTGTTGCGTCTCCGTCTGATGCTGATCAGCCTGGGGGCCGGAACAGTGCTTTTCCTACTGCTGTGCCTTGGAGCCCAGAACCTGAAAGAGCGTCACAGCATCCAGGTCGGATCCGCCCGATCAGTTCCGCTACCAACGGGCTTTCTCGTGGGACTTTCGCTGGTGATTGGTGTGGTTAGCGGAGGCAGTGCTGCTGCCGTGATGCTGCCGGAGCAACGCTGGGACTGATCAGCTCTGGGCCGCTGCATCCAGGGCGATGAGGCTGCCATCCATGACCAAACGGGTGATCCCGCGAGCCAACAGGTAAGAACTCGTGCGTTCGAAAACAGCGCTGTCTGGCACTTTGATCACCCGCTGACTGCGACCGCACTGGCGCTTGGCGGCTCGGGGGTTGGCGTAGAGAAACAAACCATGGCGATCGAGCTCTGACTCCGCAAGCTGGCCCAGCTCAGGGAAATCACGCAATGGTCGAGCATCGAGCTCCACCACCTTGTCCACCAGCATATAAACGCTGTCTGGAAGACAACCTTCAGTCAAAGGCTGAACGTCCACGGGGAGACGGTCGCTGAGATCAGCCACCCCCAACAAAGGCACGAGTTCAGTGAAGGACTGGCTTGCGGCGGAGTCGTCGTCCTCTACAGCCCCTTCCTCGTCATTGCCCCCATCGCTGTCTTCAGCGAAGTCATCGGCATCGTCCAGGGCCAGGGTTGCAACAGCCTCAGCGTTGTCCTCATCCAGCAGAGCTTCAACGGGCGACTCCGGCTCCGCCGGAGTGTCCTGTTCCGGTGCGACCGCCGCCACTGGTGTCACCGTTCCGGTCTTCTGGCGACTGGCCTTGAGAGCGGCATAGGCCTCTGGGGGCAGCAACGCTTTCACCGTGCGAGTCACGGTGTTTGGGCTGCAACCGAAGACCTCCGCCAGCGCAGCCGTGGACTCCCCAGCCTTGTAACGACCCACCAGGTCTTGCTTCTCGCTTTCGCTGAGACGACGTGGGGCCATCAATGACGTTGAGTAGCCCCAAACTCTAAGAGCAGCCGTGGCTGTCAGAATGGTCTGAAGAGCTCCCTTAGCTCAGCTGGATAGAGCAACTGCCTTCTAAGCAGTCGGTCGATGG
>CAJWIC010000190.1 GCA_913040905.1 uncultured Synechococcus sp.
TTGCCAGGGAGCACCCGTGAGTAACAGAGCCAGGGCCAGAACCGTGCCGGGAATGGCATAGCCCGTGCCGGCTAGAAATGTGATGCTCCGGAGCCAGGGCGCCTGGCTCCAACGTTTGGCAATGGCCAGAACCAGAGCGAGACCCACCGCCAAAACTGCGGAACTGATGCCCAGGATCAGGCTGCGGCCACACAGGTTGAGCAGGTCTTCGTTGAAGCCGGCTCCCAGTTGATCAAGATTGCTGAAGGCCCAGAGCAAGGGGGTTCCCAGCGTGAGCATCGGAGGCATCAGCGTCAGCAGCTGCGCCACCAGCGCGCGAAGACCATGCAAACGCCAGGCGGTCTCCTCACCACCGGAGATTCCATCACTCCAGCGGCGACTGCGCCGGCGGAAGATCCGTTCACTCAACACCAGCACCAGCACGATCCCCAGGGTGATCAAGGCCAGACCGATGGCCCCCGCTGGGTCGCCTTCCATCTGCCAGGTTTCCAGGATCCCTGCCGACAAGCTGGGGATGCCCAGGAGTTGAACGGCGCCCAGTTCATTGATGGTTTCCATGCCCATCAAGGCCACTCCGGCACCGATCGCTGGTGCGGCAATGGGCAGGGCGACCCGCCGGAAGGATGCCCAGGGTCCCACCCCCAGACTGCGGCAGGCTTCGAGTTGCCCCCGGCTGCTGACAGAAAAACTTTCCGTGCTCAGGAGAAACACATAGGGATATGTCGTCAGAGCCATGACGACGACTCCCCACCCCAGGCCATGAACATGCCAGCCCTGGCGGCTGGACAGGTCCACCAGCGTTGCTGAGAGCAGATAGGCGGGGGTGGCCAGGGGAATCAGTTGGGCGATGCGCAGCCACTTCCGTCCGGGGAAACGGCAGTTGGCCAGGAGCCAGCCATTGGTTGAACCCAGGAGGGTCCCGAGCAGTGCTGTTCCCAACAGCAACTGAATGGTTCCCTGAATCAGAACGGGACCATCGGAATGAAGGCCGTTGGCTCCCTGCTGCAGCGAACCCGCCATCTCATCAATCAGAGTCCACAGGGGCCAGAGCGCCAGGACGGCGATCAGCGTGGCGGCGATCACCAGAAGCAGACGGCTGATGCTGGAGCGCTCTCTGCTGAGGACTGAACCCAATGGTCCCTGAGACCTCGCCCGCATCGTTTGTTGCACTCTGATCACTGCGGCAGTGTGGCAGCGATGCAACAGCCGTTAGCGTTGTTGGCTGCTCGTCAGTCGGGTCCTTGGAGCATCGCTGTTCAAATCACACGTCGCCTTCGGTCATTTGATACGTCCGATCGATTGCGTGATTGAGCACCCTGCACAGTTGGGAAGCAAGCCGTCGTTCATGGGCTCAACGGTTGCGTTGAACGATGTCTGGCATCGCTACAGCAAGTCGGATGAGGCCTGGACCCTTCGTGGCGTCAACCTCGAGGTGGCTCCCGGAGAACTGCTGGGTCTGCTCGGGCCTTCCGGTTGCGGAAAAACGACGTTGCTTCGCCTGATTGCAGGCTTCGAACGACCAGTGCGGGGGGCGCTGCAGCTGGGTCAGCAGCTGGTCGCCGGCGATGGTGCCTGGCTCGTTCCGGAGCGAAGGAGCGTCGGCATGGTGTTTCAGGACTTCGCCCTGTTCCCCCACCTGAGCGCCTGGAACAATGCCCGGTTCGGTTTGCCACGCGGCCAGGGTGACGGCCGTGTGGCCTGGTTGTTTTCTCTCTTGGGTCTCGAGGGACTGGAACAGCGTTATCCCCATCAGTTGTCGGGGGGGCAGCGGCAGCGTCTCGCCTTGGCACGGGCTCTGGCACCTTCCCCACGGGTTGTTCTCCTGGATGAGCCCTTTTCCAGCCTGGATGTTGAAGTCCGTCTGCATCTCCGCAGCGAACTGTCGTCGGTGCTGGAGGCTTGCAACGCCAGCGGGGTGATCGTCACCCATGACCCCGACGAGGCTCTCGCCATTTGTGACCGTGTCGCTGTGATGCGCGACGGTGTCTTGCATCAATGTGCGACCCCCCAGGAGATCGTTCAAGCACCGGCAACATCCTTTGTCGGTTCCTTTGTGCTTCAGCGAAACGTGATCCCGGTTCAGTGGACCTCGAATGGTGGCTGCTCCTGCGTGCTGGGGGATCTGGATCAGCAGCAGTTTGGGATCAGGTCATCGGAGTCGATGCCGCAAGGGTCCTGTGTACTGGTGCAACCCAAAGACGTTGAAATCGTCGTTGACCCAAGGGGACAGGCGTCAATCCTGGGCCGGGAATTCCTTGGAACAGGGTGGGAATATCGCGTTCGCTCAGGCGATTCGATGGTGCGTGCCATCTGCTCGCTGGAATCCAATTACACAGTTCACACTTCCTGTCGGCTTCGTCTGAAATCCGATGCCGAGATCAGTCTGATGGAGTGTTGATCAGTGGTGATGCTCGCGGACGCGAATCGGCACCATCACCGGTTGCCGCAGGCCACCGCCGCCATTGTCATCGTCTGAATCAGCCAGAAGCCAGAGCAGCAGGCTGGCTGCGAAAAGAACAGCGGCGAGGGTGATTGGTTCAGCCATGGCGATGTTCTCCATGGCGGCACACTAGTCGGCTCAGCCGGGTCCCGCCTGTTCAGGCCGGACTGTTGCTGGTCTCGGTTGCCACACAGGCCTGCAACTGTTGCCGCAGCGTGTCGTGATTCAGATCGCGGCCGATCAACACCAGTTGGTTTTTGCGCGCATCCGTCCAATCGGTGTCATCGATCGAGAAGCGTTTCCCTGCCAGGTGGAAGACGTGTCGGCGCTCGCTTTCCTGAAACCAGAGAATTCCTTTGGAGCGAAAGACTTCCTGGGGGAGTTGGTTGTCGAGAAAGTTCTGGAATTTACGCAGTGATAAGGGTTGATCGCTCTGGAAGGACAGGGAGGTG
>CAJWIC010000191.1 GCA_913040905.1 uncultured Synechococcus sp.
CTGGCTTCAGCCGCTGGAAGGGGGAGCTCTGATGCGGTCCTTCCCTGACGACTGGGCTCTGTTTCGCCAGGATCCCGATGGATACCGCTGGCTCAGTTCCAGTGTTAACCGCCCAGATCCGGAAACCCTGGCGGCTCTCCTTGCCGGGGAGGATCCCGATGGCTTGAAACAGCAGCTCGGCAGTGTGGATCGCTTCCTCGATGGTCTGCGCAACTGACCCGACGGTTGATGACTCACCAGCAGCTCCTTAAGGTTTGGGCTGCTGATCCAGGTGGATGTCGCGTCGATGGTCCCTTCGTCAGTTCACGGCGTTGGATGGCCTTGCCGCCTTAGCCGCCCTGGCTGCTCTGGCCGGAGCCGTCTGGTCTCCAAAGCTGGCCAATGGCCTGGCTCGGGCCACGGGCTCCATGAAGCCGGTCGAACTGTCCGTTGATGTCCGTCATCTTTATCTCGATCAACCGGAGACTTTTTTTGAGGCGGCCCGTCAGGAAGGACGGGTGAGCATCGTGGTTCGCAACCAACCGGCCGGTCGCGTGGCTTTGCTCAGGGTGAATGACATCACCCGGCCGTTGATCGACGTTCTTCCAGATGGCCGTCTCGTCGAGGCTGCTGATCCAACCGCAGGTCGTCCCATACACGCCCGTTTTTATCTGCAGGCCGACGCCGAAACCGGGGCCTCCGGCGTCGTGGTCGCCGGGACCAAACTCAAGATCGGGACACCAATCGAACTGGAGGGACAGCTTTACCGCGTTAAGGGTGTCGTCAGCGGTCTGGTGCTGCCATGAGGCGCCGTGCGGTCGCCCTTGCCTTCCTGGTGTCGGTCAGCAGCCCAGGCACCGAGGCGGCCGAAACCCTCCTGCAGCCCCCTCCTGCTCTCAATCGTCAGGGGTTACCAGGACAGACCCAACGGCCGTTGTGCCCCGCGTTGCAACGCAGGATTCAGATCGCGATCGGTGGTTCGACAGCCCCCTGGAGCGTCAGTGTCCTCGACGACCGTGGTCACTTACTGGCTGACCTCAACGGTTGGCTCCCTCGGATTCCGGCCTCCAACCAGAAGTTGATCAGCACAGCGTTCGCCCTGGACCGGCTTGGTCCGGACGAGCGACTGAAAACGCAGTTGCTCCGCCACAACGATGGCAGCCTCGAGCTTGCGGGGGAGGGGGATCCCGATCTCAGCGTTCGTGGTCTGCAGCGTCTGGCGCGTGTGGCGCTCGATCAGGGTGACCGCCGCAATGCTGACGGTTCCAAGCCATCGGTAACGCTGATGCTGAGGGATGAGCCACGCCAGCGTTGGTGGCCGAGCGACTGGCCCGCTGACGACCGTGTCTACGCCTATGGCGCCCCCATCACGCGGCTGGCCCTCACCAGCAATGCCCTGCATATGGCTGTGATGGATCCAGCCTTGCGACTGCAACGGCTTCTACACGCGACGGCACGTCAACAGAGCGGCCATTTCGCCCTTGTGATGATCGACAGTGAACAGCCACCAGCGAAGCGCCCGAAGCTGTTCCATCGCGCCCCCCAGGTGCTCCACAGCGAACGCTCTGCACCGATGCATGCCCTGTTGAGTCTGGCCAACGCTGAAAGCCACAACTTCACTGCAGAAGTGTTGATGCGGCAAGGCGCCGAAACCTGGGACCTGAACCGCGCCGTGCTCGAGAACGTGCGCTGGCTTCAAGCCCAGGGTGTGCCCCTACGCGGCCTGCGTATTCGTGATGGCAGTGGACTGTCGCGCGGTAATCGGGTGACCAGTCGCACCTTGGCAACCCTGCTGTGGCGCATGGCCCAGCATCCTCTGGGGACCTATTACCAGGCCTCGATGGCCATTGCCGGCCGTCGTGGAACATTGCGACGCTATTGGCGGGGCACCAGCTTGCACGGTCGCTTCTGGGGCAAGACAGGCACCTTGCGTGGGGTTCGAGCCGTCTCCGGGTTCCTTGAAACGGATCACGGCCCGCGCTACGTGAGCATGATCGCCAACGGTGCCCTGGAGCCCCGATCGACCATGGGCCGGATTCTGCAGGAGGTTCAGCGATTCAGCCGGTGCTCCGCATGGAGCGCAGATCGGAGCCACTCCGACGCGCTCGGTTAATCGGCACTGTTTTGGCCTGGCTCGGCGTTGTTGGTGCTGAAGCCGTGCTGGACGATTGAAGTTTCAGCAGCTCCTGACGGCCTGCGATCACCACCTTGGCCATTTCTTTCAGGCGACTTTCCAATTCGCTGAGTGTTTGTTCGGCATAGCGATTGGCACCATCTTGAACCTCAAAAGCCTCCTGCCGGCTGCGTTGAATCAACGACTCGCATTGTTGTTGCGTCTGCAGCTTGGTTGTTGCTGCTTCGGTTTGAAGTTTCTCGGCTTTGGCCTGACTGTCCTTGAGCAAGCGCTGTCCCTCGGCACGGACCGTCTCCAGCTCCTGCAGGGCGTTCCGTTGATTGATCTTGTGCTGTTCCGCCTGTTTCTGTTGGAACTCCAACAGCT
The DNA here is from genome assembly GCA_913040905.1 of uncultured Synechococcus sp. The sequence continues at coordinate 2,480 of CAJWIC010000191.1, forward strand.
CGTGTTCCAACTGCTGTTTGCGCTGGTTCGTGTCCTGTTCAAGTTGCTGACGCCGCATCACGAACTGTTGTTCCTGTTGCGTCAACTTGTTCTGCAGCTCCTGCTCCAGGACCGCGCACTTCTGACGGCTTGACTGAAGCAGCGATTCACACTGTTGACGGGTCTGTTCCCGTAGATCGTGAACCTGTCGTTCAGCGTCCTGACGGACGGTGGCCGTGCTCACCAGATGGTCATGCTGACGATTCGCCTGTTCAAGAATCACCGCCGCCTGCTTCTTGGCTGTATCGATGAATTCATCGCGTTTTTTGACCAGTTCGATAGCGATTTCGATTTCCCGCGGCAGGGCATCGCGGATCGCATCTAACAATTCGACCGCATCGTGTTCATTCACCAGCCTCCCGC
>CAJWIC010000192.1 GCA_913040905.1 uncultured Synechococcus sp.
AAGCCATCGCCAATCCAAGCCTTGGTTCAGCGGCCTTGGCGCAACGGGGCTGGCAGGCGCTTTGGCCAATCGAACTGGTGCTGCGCCATCAGCTCTATCAATTCGGCTTGGGCCGCTTGATGGGCTTCAACGAAGCGTTGTTGCGCACCCACTTCGCCACCTTCTTTTCGCTGCCGCGGGAGGAGTGGTTTGGCTTCCTCACCAACACCCTGCCGTTGCCGCGCTTGATGGGGGTGATGCTGCGCTTGTTTGCCCTATCCCCCTGGGAGTTGAGGCGGGGGTTGGTGTTGGGGGCGGCTCAGGATCAGGCTCCGCGTTTTTGAGGTCGTTCCAGGTGAGTTCCGATCCCTCAGTTGAGGGAGTGCTGCACATCCATGCCTCCCCCGTTACGGGGAGGCATGGGTTCATGCGTTGGGTGCGGAAGGATTCACCGGAGCCCAGTCCAACGGCTGAATCAGCGGGAACAGGCGGTCATCCAGCTGCACCTCTTCGAGCCAGCCCTCCGGCAGCTCGGTTGTGCCGTCGATCGCCTGCATCAGTTGCCAGAAGCGGCCCAGGTGGCGCTGCACCCGTTCTTTCGCCAGTTCAGTGGTGGTGCCGGCCCGAAGAATGAAGCTCCAGTCAGAGGACTGGGCCAGTAACAGTTCCCTCGCGGCCTGTTGCAGCCACTGCATCGCCTGCTCACTGCCCACCCCGCGGCTGCAGCGCTGAACCATCGCGTCCCCGGCGCGCTCCCATTCCGGAACGATCCAGCCATTGCTTTCGTTCAGCCAGTAGTTGTGGTAGCCCCCCTGGCCCCAACTTGAAGGGCAGGGGTCGCAGAGCTGCAGCTGCTGTGAACCATCCAGCACATCCCGCAGTCGGGTGAATCGGATGCCGTTGGCCGGTCCCTGCTGAAACAGTTCAGCCAAAAACGAGGGCCCTTCAAACCACCAGTGGCCGAACAGTTCCGCATCGAAGGGAGCCACCAGCAACGGGCTGATCGACATGCTGCTGCTGAGTTGATCCAGTTGACGCCGGCGTCCCTGGAGGTAGTGGCTGGCGTGGTGCCGAATCCTCTCGGCCGCGATGGCGGGGCGGTAAGGCTGTTTCTGATCCAGCGGAGCGCTGTGGTCGGTGACGCGATGAAGCTTGAGGCCAAGGGGGCGTGGCGCTGCAAGCCCAAGGGGCGACAGTTGTTCCAGAGGGAGATCCCACCCCAGGTCACGATGAAATTCGCGGTAGTCCGGATCGCCGGGGTAGCCGTCTTTTGCAGACCAGACCGGCAGGGTCGCTTCACTGTCCCGGCCAAAGAAAGCCACGCCGTTGCGGCTGCAGATCGGTGCGTAGACGCCGTAGCGGGGGCGAGGCCGACCGTGCAGAAGGCCATGGCCGTCAAGGACGGCGTAGCGGAGTCCAGCGTCACGCATCCACTGGTCCAGCCCTTCGTAGTAGGCACACTCCGGCAGCCAGATCCCCAGTGGACGTTCCCCGATCAGTCGGTGGTGCTCGCGCACGGCGGTGCGCAGCTGTCCGCGCACCGTCTCCGGGTGGTTGCGAAGCAGCGGTAGGTAGCCATGGGTTGCACCACAGGTGAGCAGATCCACCACCTCTGCCCGTTGAAGAGCCGCAAAGCGGCTGATCAAATCTCCATCACAGGCCATCCAGGCGGATTTGTGGCGTTGGATGGACCCGGCCAGATGATCTCTGGCCTCCGCCAGTTCCGTTTCGGCATGAGGGAGAAGGTCGAGGCGCCGATCCAGCCAGTTGGGGAACCGCTGTTTCAGATCAGGATCACTGAGCAGGGACAGCAGGGTTGGAGACAGGCCGACGGTGAGCTTCGGAGTGCTGGCTGGGGCAGCTGCGGCCTGCTCAAGAACCTCCAGCAGCGGCAGATAGCACTCCATCAAGGCCTGGAAAAACCAGTCTTCTTCCAGCGAGCCCGGCACCACCGAGCGCACATACGGCAGGTGGGCGTGAAGAACGAGGGCGACGGAGCCGTTGCTCAAGTGACCAACTGCCCAAGAGAGGCTGCGAATTTATCCGGTTTTGGCCGAGATGCCTGAACTAGGATGCAATAACTCATAGTCAATCCGACTAAGCCGTCGCGAGGGCGTTGTCCATGGCCAAGGACCCAGGTCGTGTCTTGATCTTCGACACCACCCTTCGGGATGGTGAGCAGTCCCCTGGGGCCAGCCTCAACCTGGAGGAAAAGCTGGCGATTGCTCAACAGCTTGCCAGGCTTGGCGTGGATGTCATTGAGGCTGGATTCCCCTTCGCCAGCGCTGGCGATTTCGCAGCTGTGCAGCGGATTGCTCAGCAGGTTGGCGGAGAGAACGGTCCGATCATCTGTGGACTGGCCCGTGCGTCCCAGAAGGACATCAAGGCTTGCGCGGAGGCGGTTGCCCCAGCACCACGCCGCCGGATCCACACGTTCATCGCCACCAGCGACATTCACCTTGAGCACAAATTGCGCAAAAGCCGCAATGAGGTTCTCGAGATCGTGCCTGAGATGGTCAGTTATGCGCGCTCACTGGTCGATGACATTGAATTCTCCTGTGAGGATGCTGGTCGCAGCGATCCAGAGTTCCTTTACGCGGTGATCGAAGCGGCCATCGCTGCCGGCGCCACCACGATCAACATTCCAGACACCGTCGGCTACACCACGCCCAGTGAATTCGGTGAGCTGATCGCCGGCATCAATCGCCATGTTCCCAACATCGGCGATGCGGTGCTCTCCGTTCATGGCCATAACGATCTGGGCCTGGCGGTGGCGAACTTCCTTGAGGCGGTGAAGAACGGTGCCCGCCAGCTCGAGTGCACCATCAACGGCATCGGCGAACGTGCCGGCAATGCCTCCCTCGAGGAGTTGGTGATGGCGCTGCATGTGCGGCGGCGTT
>CAJWIC010000193.1 GCA_913040905.1 uncultured Synechococcus sp.
TCCTGCGGGGCAACCCCTTCCGCGCCGGGCGGGACGCCCGGGAGCCCTGGGCCGCAGCCATCCAACAACTGGTCGCCCTCAACCGTCTGGCGGGGGTGGTGATCTATGGCAGCCCCTACCTCTGGGACAGCCTGCAGGCCGTTCTTCCCAGCGGCTGCCCTGCCGCCTATTCCGCCGGCCAGATGCAGGAAGCCCAGCGCCAGGTGCTCAACGCTCTGTTCCCCAACAGTTCGCCAGCGGGCGGCGGCGGTGCCTTCACCGACTGACCACAGCCAACCAACCGCAACGGCCAACCGCATCTAACCTCGCGCCAACCTCCAGCCGGCCGGCCATGCTCAGCCTCTCGATGATCGTGCGCGATGAAGAGGCGCGTCTCGGGGAGTGTCTGCGCTCCGTGCGGGGCTTTGCCGACGAGATGGTGGTTGTCGACACCGGTTCGACGGATGCCACGGTGGCCATCGCCGAAGCCGCCGGAGCCCGGGTGGAACAGATCCCCTGGCCAGGCGACTTCGCTCCGGCCCGCAACCAGGCCCTGGAGTTTCTCAACGGTGACTGGGTGCTGGTGCTGGATGCCGATGAACAGCTGCGCCCCGAGGCCATCCCGGCCCTGAAGGCGTTGATGGCTCAGCCCGATGTGCTGGTGATCAACCTGCTGCGCTACGAGGTGGGGGCCGCCATGGCGCCCTATTCCAGCGTCAGTCGGCTGTTCCGCCGCCACCCCTCCATCCAGTGGAGCCGGCCCTATCACTCAATGATCGACGACAGCGTTCGCGCGCTGCTGGAGACGGAACCCCAATGGCGCATCGCCGATTGCAGTGAGCCGGCGATCCTCCACGACGGCTACAGACCGGAGCTGCTGGCGGGCAGCGACAAGGCGGATCGGCTGCGGCAGGCCATGGAAAGCGACCTGAAGAGCCGCCCCGGTGATCCCTACGCCAGCGCCAAGCTCGGGGGTCTGCTGATCAGCGAAGGCAAAACCGAGCAAGCCATCCCCCTGCTGCAGAGCGGCCTGAAGCAATGCGATGCAGCCAGTGCCGAACGTTATGAGCTGCTGCTGCACCTGGGATTGGCCCTGACCCCCAGCGATCCCTCCCAGGCCGTGAGCTGCTATCGGCAGGCGCTGGAGATTCCCCTGGACACCCGAGTCAGTCTGGGCGCAAGGCTCAACCTGGCAGCCCGACTGATGGAACAGGGCGAGCTGGACGAAGCCATCAACCTCACCCAAACCGCGACTCAGCGGGCCCCGGAAGTGGCCCTGGCCTGGTACAACCTGGGGCTGATGCAACGGCGCAGGGGTGATCTCGCCGCAGCCCTTGAGGCCTACGGACGCGCTCTTGCCCTGGATCCCAACAACGCCGCGTGCCATCAAAACAATGCCGTGGCGCAATTGCTCGGCGGCAACATTGATGCCGCCCGCAACAGCTTCATCCGCGCCATCAGCCTGCTTCAGGCGCAAGGCCAGTCGGACGCGGCCGACCAGCTCCGGGAACAGGTGCAGGGAGTGGTGAAGCTGGACGGGGAGGCTGTCGCTTGAGACAGCCCTTGCAGAGCCGAACGGTGATCGTCACCCGCGCAGCCGACCAGCAGGGGGCCGCGCGCCAGCTGCTGGAGCAGCGGGGTGCCACGGTGCTCGACCTTCCAGCCTTGGTGATTGGCCCGCCCGACCACTGGGGGCCCCTGGATGATGCCCTCGAGGAGCTGGAGAGTTTTCACTGGCTGGTGTTCTCCAGCGCCAATGGCGTGCAGGCCGTGGAGCAGCGGCTGCAGCGCCTTGGCCGTTGCCTGGCCCGGCGCCCCGCCAGCCTCAAAATTGCGGCGGTGGGCCGCAAAACAGCACAGGTGCTGGACGACCTCGGGGCGACCGCAGATTTCGTGCCCCCGAGCTTCGTGGCCGACAGCTTGATCGATCACTTCCCGGTGTCGGGCTGGGGCCTCAAGATGCTCCTGCCCCGGGTGCAGAGCGGGGGGCGAACCGTGCTGGCGGACGCCTTCGGAGAAGCGGGTGTGCGGGTGGTGGAGGTGGCGGCCTATGAGTCCGGATGCCCCTCCGCCATGCCGGAGCAGACCGCAGCAGCTCTGGAGCAAGGCAGCGTCGATGCCATCGCCTTCAGCAGCGGCAAAACAGCGGAGCACACGGCACAGCTGCTGGAACAACGCTTCGGTTCAGGCTGGGCCGATCGGCTCGAGGGTGTGAAAGTGATTTCGATCGGCCCGCAGACCAGCCGCAGCTGTCAGACATGCTTCGGCCGAGTGGATGCCGAGGCCGATCCCCATGATCTCGAGGGACTCACCGAGGCCTGCGCTCAGGCGATGCAGACAGGATCCTGAGGCTCACCGTTGAGCGCCAGGCGAATGCAGCCGCGCTCAACATCGATGCTGAGCACCGACCATCCCGTCGGAAGAATCACGGGAGCATCAGCACCGCAACGGCCATCGGAAGCGACACAGATCACACCGCTACCGCTGGAGGTGGTCACCATGGCTCTTTTTTGGTTTCCCACCAGCAAAACCCCCGTCAGGGTGAGGCCGGTCGTGGGGTCCTCAGCATCCACACCAGCCAGAGGGCTAAAGGGATCCACCCGTCCGCCGGGAGCGGCCTGCTGGACCTCCTCAGCCGAGGGAAGAGGCGTGAGGCCGATCGGTGGTACCGCAGGAGCTGACGCTTCTGACAACGGCTCAGGCTGCACGGGATCCAATGGCGGCGCAGTGGCCGTTGGCGTTTCTCCGCCACAGCCCACCACGACCAACAGGATGGCTACGGGAGCAAGCCAGCGCTCAGCCGCCTGCTTCCACCAGGTCGCGGAAACGGTCAAGGTTCGCCTGGAGCTCCTTGGTCACGATGCCCCCCAGGATGC
>CAJWIC010000194.1 GCA_913040905.1 uncultured Synechococcus sp.
TGCCTTCATGGTGATCGCCACCACGGTGTTGGGGCTGGAGGCGACGAACCGCGATGCCCTGTTCGCCGATTTCGAGATCTGGACCCGTGCCCTGTTTTCAATCCCCCTCGCCCTGCCAGGGACTCCCTTCGCCAAGGCTCTCGCCGCACGGAAACGGCTCCTGGATCGGCTCAAAATCGTGCTGCAGAGCAACAGCAGTCATCAACAAGGCGGACTGGATCTGCTCAGCGGCGGCCTGGACGAAGCAGGGCTACCGCTCGATGACGACGACCTTGTGGAACAACTGCTGCTGCTGCTGTTCGCCGGCTACGAAACCACCGCGTCCTCCTTGAGCTGCCTGTTTCGAGCTCTGCTGCTCAACCCGGAGGTGGAGCACTGGCTCATGCAGGATCTCAACAGTTGTGATCGACCATCGAGGCTGGATGCAACCGTTCTGGAGGTGATGCGGATGACGCCACCGGTGGGCGGCTTCTTCCGGCGAAACACCCAGTCAATCGAGCTGGCGAACGTCGCGATTCCCCAGGGAAAGGTGATTCAGGTGGTGCTCAGCGCATCGAATGCACCGGACCAGACGGACCTGGAGACCTTCCGGCCGCAGCGTCATCTGGATGGGTCGTTTCAACAGACCCTGCTGCCCTTCGGCGGTGGTGAACGGGTCTGCCTGGGCAAGGCCCTGGCGGAACTGGAAATCCGCTTGATGACGGTGGGACTGTTGCAACGCGTTCAGTTGCATCTCGAGCCTGATCAGGACCTCAACCTGCAGTTGATTCCCAGCCCAACCCCTCGGGATGGGCTCCTGGTCAAAGCAACTGCCCGTTGACTCGATCCTTCTAGTCCTTCATGGGTGGCTTGATCCATTCGCCGGTCTTGAGCGATACCACCGCAAAACTCCCGATGAACACCAGAGCCACCACCACCAGCACCACAGCGGTGATGTTGCTGATCTCCAGCTCCCCGAGCATGAAGGCCAATGGAACAGGCATCGATACCTCGACGGAAGCGAGAGCCTAAAACTCCGGTTTGATCGCGTCGTTTGGGAAAAACTCCTCAAACACGCAGATACGATCCGCCCAGCGCATCTCCACCTCAAGACGCATCAGACGCTGACGCACCCAGATCAACGTGTCGACATCAATGGGTTTGTGGATCTTCTGCCTCTGCGCCCTGACCCAGTCGTCCTTGTTCTGATAGGAATTCATCGAAGCGGCCGATAGTTCCCATAACTTAAGGACCCTATTCAGTGGCGCAGCCAACGTCATCTTCCGAAAGCATCGTTGAACACAGGAATCCCCAAAAAGTGTTCATCTGATCATCATCTTCAGAGAATCTTTGTGTCCACATCCAACAGAGATGGGCTTTTGATCCTTGATCAGCTCGCTACCGCAGCAGTGGCGCGATCAACGTCATTCGAGAGAACAGACCATCGATTGAGGCCGTTTCCGCAAAATCCCCAGTTGTGTATCCGTGTGAACGACGAAACCCGTCCCAGAGCCTGTATAAAAGTCTTGTAGCAACAGCTACAGCACGTTCACCTCACCACCGGTGAGGCGCAGTTCGACTCAGGCCATGGAACGGGGACCTGAGCTTGCTTCGAGGAACCGATCATGACCCTGACCTATCGCGGCCAGAAATACGTCCAGAACAACGCTGCTTCCACCAGCAGCAAGCGTCCAGTGCTGGTCTATCGCGGCCACAAAGTGGCTCAGTAAGCCCAATCCTTGATGTGGCTCTATCGCCCCGCCTCGGCGGGGCTTTTTCATGCCTTTATCCGACAGTTAATTCACCATCAACGCCGTACTGGTGCAGACATTGCTTCACGGTGAGCACCGACAGGGTGCTGCCGGTCTCGGCATCGAACAGAACATAAGGACAGCCGCGAAGAACGCAGCGGCGGCGTGCATCGACGTAGGCATCGAACAGGGTCTGGTGAGAACATTCCTCCACCCAACCACTGCTGCTCAAATAGCGCGTCAGGATCATGCGCCCATTACGGATGCTTCCGTGATGGCTCATCAATCGATCAGAACGCTGAAGTTACGCGAACTCTTTGGGATCACGGCAGCGTGATCAGCTCCCGCTGCTGTTCGCCACAACCATCGATCGCGGGGTAAACGCGTTAGGACGGGAGGGGTCAATCCGCATGCAATGCCCCTGTTTGTCTGTGCCGGCTGCAGCATGCGCATCGAACGGTCGATGGAGGCCTACTGGCGCAACAAGGGGAAATTGCTCTGTTCCACATGCCGTGACCGCCAGGAGATGCCCAAGAAAACGCCAGACGATGACCGATCCAAAGGCTCTTCCAGATTCCGTGTCAACAGCAACAAAAACGGACGCCAGCAATGGGAATGATGCTGCGGCATTTCCACTTCAATCATGGGTTTCCTCGCCGTTGCCGGATGTGTTCTCCTCGCTACAGCCATGTCAGCTGCACTCACCACCAAGACATCCAAAGCCTGAGCGAACCAACAAGCCTGTTGCTCTGCATTTCTCTTTTGCAGGGGGGGGGTTTGAGCTGCAACTTAAAGTTGCATGCCTCCCCTTCACGGCTGCAGATCCTTGACCCACTGAGCGAATCCCCTGGAGAGCATCAGTCGAATCTGTGCCACCTCAAAGGGATTACCGCTGCTGCAACAATCACACTTTTCATGGGTGAAAGGACTCTCACAGGCCTGTGAAATGCTGCTGCGGCCGGGACAATCCTTAAATTGATCGTTTCGGCCAGGAACAAGTATCAACACTGACATCAGCTGAGTGTTCAGCACGTCACTCTTAGTGCACCCCGGTGAGGGGTAATGCGTCGACTCCGGGAGGGCCTAGGGAACC
>CAJWIC010000195.1 GCA_913040905.1 uncultured Synechococcus sp.
GATCAGCAGCCTGCTTCAACGCCAGGGATCCAACCCCGACGCCCACCTGATAGAAGAACGTATTGCTCGAGTGACGCAGGGCATCGGCATAGCCGATGGTGCCGAAACCCTTGCCATTGTGGTCCGGAAAGCAATGGCCGCCGTAGGTGATGCAGGCCGTGGTCTTGAGTTTGGTGTCCGGAGGGAACTTGCCGGATTCCATGCCAGCCATGGCGGTCACCGGCTTCCAGGTGCTGCCCGGGTCATAGGGATTCATCGCTCGGGACAGCAACGGCTTGCTCGGGTTGGAGAAGAGCGCGTCGTATTCCTCCTGCGTCGTGATCAGCTTCGAGAAGAAATTGGGATCAAATCCCGGTCTGCTCGCCAACGCCAGGATGGCTCCGTCCTTGGGATCAAGGGCCACGACAGCCCCGCCCGACTTGTCCGCCAAGGCCTGTTCCGCCACCCGCTGCAGATCAAGATCCAGGGTCAGGGTGAGGTCACGACCTGGCTGGGAGGGCCGATCGCCAAGATTGCGCTGCACTTCACCCATGGCGTTGACCTCCAGCATCTGGCCGCCCCACTTGCCGCGCAGGTGGGACTCATAGGCCGCTTCCACCCCCGTACGACCGATGCGATCTCGAATCCTGTAGCCGCGTTCAGCAAGGATTTCGTATTCCGCTTCCGTGATCGGCTGTGTGTAGCCCAGGGCATGGGCCGCCAGGGTGCCGTGGGGGTAGTGGCGCAGGATGTCCACATCCACCTGAGCCCCCTTGAGACCAAGGGCCTGCTCACGGAAGCGCAGCACCTGCTCAGGTCGAAGATCCAGCGCCAGGGTGGTGCGAAAGCCGTTCCGGTCCGGTCCACGCTGCCGTTCCTGATCCAGCTTCGCCGGGTCGAGCTTCAGCAGCCGCGCCAACCGATCCCGCAGGGCCGGCCAGTCCTCGTCTCCCACCAGCCGTGGCTCAAGGTAAAGCGAATAACTCAATCTGCTGGTGGCCAGCACCCGGCCCTTGCGATCCAGCAACCGGCCGCGAATCGGTGACCGTGGCACAAGACGGATGCGGTTCTCATCGGCCAGCTCCCGGTAGCGGGACCCTTCCAGCAGCTGCATCCACACCAGGCGGCTCACCATGGCGCCGCAGAACAGCAGCACCACCACCAGGAGCACCAACGGTTGCTGACGAAGACCGGTCTGCCGCTGCTGGGTCGTTCCCGCCACGGTTCAGTCGGCCTTGAGCTGGGCCTTCAGGGCAGCCAGTCGCTGATCGATGCGCTGCAGGGTCACCAGCAGCTCCTCCCGCTCATCCTGAGGTTCTTCCACCGACACCGCCACGGGCATGACGGGATTGCCCAGACCGGGACTGACGGCATCGAGTTGGTCGCGAACGCTGCGGGCCGCCGGTTCTCCCTCCTGGCGCAGATCTGCCAACGGATCGGCGGAGCCGGTCGTGAAGGCTTCCACCACCTTGGACGGTCCCCCCTGACGGGCCCGCTCCACCACCGCCAGACCGACGGGCAGCACCTCCTGCATCAACGACAGACGCAGTTGGTCCAGAGGATTGTCCGAGCCGGATTCGGCGGCCATGGGGCCTGTTCAGCGAACTCCAGTCTGTCCTGACGGCAGGGTGAGTGTTGGACAGGTCGATGGACCAGCGCCCAGGGACCAACCCCCGACCGCGCTGAGCACCATCAGCATCACCATCGGCACCAGGGCCTTGTGGGTGGTGTCCATCGCGAACCACTCCCGCCAGGCCTGCCAGGTGCGGTTGCGCTCGAAGCGGCGCTGCTCGCGCACTTCCTCACGGCTGCGGCGGCGCAAAGCCTTATCCACCCAGCGCTCGAAAGCCTTCTTCTTGGTGATCGTCATCTTGCGCTCCACCTCGAGCATCTGACCGGACCCCAGTTCGGGATGGAACGTGCTGATCAGGTCCAGGCTCTTGAGGAACATCTCCACCGCACCGTCATGGACAGCGGTCTGGTGGTCATCCAGCTCACCCCAGTCCAGTTCGGGATAGAAGCGACGGCGGTTGGCCGTGATCTGATCCTCCGTCAGCTGACCCGGCTCCCGCAACCAGCGGTCGGTGTTGCTGTCGAACCGACGCCAGTACAGGAACGGGTTGAGGTACACAATGCGCCCACCCAGCTGAATACTGTCCTGCTGCAGACGCTTCTGCAGTTGAGGATCCTGCTGTTGTGTCGCGGTCACTTGGTCAGGGCTGGTGGCCCAAGGTATCGACCCCTGACCACAGGATCCAGCCCTATTCCCACTCGATCGTGCCCGGCGGTTTGCTGGTGATATCGAGCACCACCCGGTTCACCCCCTTCACTTCGTTCACGATTCGATTGGAGATGGTTTCCATCAGGTCGTAGGGCAGCCGCGACCAATCAGCGGTCATGCCGTCTTCGCTGGAGACGCAGCGCAGCACGATCGGCCAGGCGTAGGTGCGTTTGTCCCCCATCACCCCAACGGAGCGGACCGGCAGCAACACGGCAAAGGCCTGCCAGATCTCGTGATAAAGGCCGGCCTCGCGGATCTCTTCCCGCACGATCAGATCCGCATCCCGCAGGCAGTTGAGCTTCTCGTCGGTGACCTCCCCCAGGATGCGGATCGCCAATCCAGGCCCAGGGAAAGGATGGCGGCGGACGATTTCCTCCGGCAGGCCCAGGGCACGCCCCACCTTGCGCACTTCGTCCTTGAACAGCTTGCGCAGCGGTTCCACCAACTTGAACTGCAGGTCCTTGGGGAGACCGCCCACGTTGTGGTGGCTCTTGATCTTCACCGCCACCCGCTCACCGGTTTTGGGATCAACGTTGGTGCCGGCACTCTCGATCACATCGG
>CAJWIC010000196.1 GCA_913040905.1 uncultured Synechococcus sp.
GCATTTCGCCTCGATCCTCGAACTGGAACGGTTGCGGCTCGTCACCCCTCCGCAGAGTTGCGATGGCCGCGGCGGTGGCTTCACCCTGCTGCATGGCCACCTGGGCGCTGGCGGGCCATGGACTGCCCGGCCGGGAGGAGAGATCTCCCAGGGCAAAGATGTTGACGCTGCCTGCCAGACGCAGGTCTGCTTCAACGGCCAGGCGCCCCCGTTCCAGCACAGGCGCAGGTGAGATTGAAGGGATGGAGGGGCTGCTCCCCGCCGTCCAGAGCAAGCCTCCATGACGCAGGACGGTGCCATCCGCTAAAACGGCAGAATTCGACTTCACCTCGCGCACACTCGCGTTGAGTTGGACCACCACCCCCTTCCGTTCCAAAGCGGCCTGGGCTCGCTCCCGATTGAACGCCGTGCTGCCAGGCAGGATTTCATCGCCCAGTTCGACCAACCGAAGGCTGGCCGCTCCGTCGATCAGATCCGCGAGCTTGCAGGCCAGTTCGACGCCGGTGGGTCCTGCCCCAACAATGACCAACCCAGCGTTCTCATCCCGTTGTTGACGCAGGCTGTTGATCCATTGCTTTAGGCGGCCCACATCGCTGAGATCACGGAAGCCAGCGCCGTGCTGGTTCACGCCGGGGATGCCGAAATCATTGGCTTTCGAGCCCGTCGCCATCACCAGCTGGCCCCAGCTCAAGCTGTCGCCGGAAGCCAGTTCGAGGCTTTGGCTGGTTTGATCGATGCGAACAACGCTGTCTCGGATCCAGCAGATGTTGTTGTTCAGCAGTTGGTCGTAGCGAGGGGCTACTTCCCAGGTTTGAAGTTCATCGCTGAGCAGTTCGTACAGCAGCGGTTGAAACAGAAACCGATCCCGCGGTTCGATCAGAACGATGGGGCAGGCGGGCTGCCGTCGCTGAAGTGCAAGTGCTGTGAACAGGCCCCCGAATCCACCGCCAACGATCACCACGGCATCCGATGGGGACGAGGGTGAACGCATGAAAGGGACCGCTGGTTTTAAAACGATAGGAAGCACACCCGGTCCCACGACAGGGGAAGATGGCGTGATGACGGAGGCTTCCGACGCAATGGTGCCCATGGTGGTGCAAAACGACTTGCGCGATGGCCGCAAGCTGCTGGAGACCATGGAGCCGCAGCAGCGTCTGGCCTGGGGGCTGGATCAGTTCGGCGATCGCTTCGCGCTAACCACCAGTTTCGGAATCCAATCGGCCGTTCTTCTCCACATGCTGAGCACGCTCCCGGGGGGCGATGCTGTGCCGGTGATCTGGGTCGATACCGGTTATCTGCCTCCCGAGACCTACACCTATGCCGACCAACTCAGCCAGCAGCTCAAGATTCGTTTGGTGGTGAGTCAGAGCGAGATGTCGCCGGCCCGGATGGAGGCCCTGCATGGTCGACTCTGGGAGTCCGGCCGTATCGAAGACCTAGAGACGTATCACCGGATCCGCAAGGTCGAACCCCTGGAGCAGGCGCTCAACGACCTCAACACACGCTGCTGGGCCAGTGGTGTTCGGCGTGGGCAGACCGATCACCGTCGCTCGATGACGGCGTTGGATCCAATCCGGGAGCGTTGGTCCCTGAGACCCCTGCTCGAGTGGACGCAGCGCGATGTTTACTACTACATGCAGTCGAACAATCTCCCCCAGCATCCCTTGTTTGAGAAGGGCTATTCCACCGTGGGGGACTGGCATTCCAGTGGGCCTGATGTGGGAGATCTGAGTGGCCGCGACACCCGCTTCGGGGGACTGAAGCAGGAGTGTGGCATTCACCTCCCCCAGGATGCCGTTGAAGGCTTGTTGGGTGAAGGCATCTGAGTGAACGGGTCTGAACGGACCGGCGACCGCGCTCTGCTGATTGGCAACAGCCGATGGCATTGGGCGCAACGCTGTGATGAGGGTGTTCGGGTAGATCACGGGGATCCAGACCCTGGCCGCATCGGCACCGACCCTCCGATTTGGGCGGCGGTGGGGCCCGTGCCCGACCAGCTCAGGGCCCATCAGGATCTGCGCATCTGTCTTAAGGATGTTCCTTTGCCGAAGGCGCCCCCTTGGTTGGGTGTGGATCGAGCCCTTGGGGCCTGGATGGCCTGGCGATGCAGTCAGGAGCGACAGCTCGACTGTTCCAGAGGCTTGCTGCTGGTGGATGCAGGCACCGTTTTGAGTCTCACCCGGGTGGGTCCAGACGGTTGTTTTGCTGGCGGGCAGCTGTTGCCGGGTTACCGCCTCCAACTCAGGGCGATGGGTGAGGGCACCGTGGGCCTTCCTTCCATGGGGACGTTCCCCCCGGTCGGCGTCCCGGCTGACATGTTCCCCGGCGAGACCGAGGCGGCCATGCAACGTGGTGTGCTGCAGGCGTTGCTGGCCACCATTGCGGTGGCCCAACAGCACGCCCAAGGTTTGCTTTGGATCTGCGGTGGAGACGCGCCGCTCTTGCAGTCGCACTGGACCGGTGGGACGGAGTTGCTGCAGCTGCAGGGCGATCTTCAGCTGCAAGCGCTGCTGGAGCTGGGTGCTGGTCTCAGTTCAGATTCAGATCGCTGATCAGTGTGTCGGCCATGGTGGCTGCTTTCACTTTGAGATAGATCCGCTCAAGCTTCCCCTCTTCGTCAATCAAGAAGGTGTGGCGCATCATTCCCATGTATTCGCGCCCCATGAATTTCTTCAGCCCATAGCTTTCGTACAGGGAAGCAACGGTACAGGGCTCCTCGTCGGTGAGCAGCGTGAAGGGGAGCTCGTGCTTGTTGATGAACTTGCTGTGGGAGGTGGCTCCGTCCTTGCTGATGCCCAGAACGGTGATGTTGTTGG
>CAJWIC010000197.1 GCA_913040905.1 uncultured Synechococcus sp.
TGCGGGTGCTGGTGGAGGGCCTGGTGGAGCTGGGGCTGCTGATCGGTGATGTGGAGGGGATCATCGAGCGCGGTGATTATCGCCACCTCTATATGCACCGCACCGGCCACTGGCTGGGGCTGGATGTGCACGATGTGGGGGCGTACCGCCTCGGCGAACAGCCCGCTGAGCTTGAGGCCGGCATGGTGCTCACCGTGGAACCCGGGCTCTATGTGAGTGACAGGCTGGCTGTGCCGGAGGGCCAGCCGGAGATTGATGACCGCTGGAAGGGAATCGGCATTCGCATCGAAGACGATGTGGCGGTCACCGATGGCGGCCATGAGGTGCTGACGGCTGCGGCCCAGAAGAGCCTGGCGGCCATGGAGCGGTCCTAGGCCACCTGCAGCAGGATCCAGAACAGGAAGATCACCAGTTTCATCAATCCCTCAATGCCGGTGAGGCGGGCTTGGGGATAGCTGAGGACCAGGGTGAGCGCCAGCAGAACCATCTCAAAGGGTTCCAGGCCCAGGATCACATCGGTATTGGTGATCACCCCCAGCACCAGCACGGCCGGCACCGTGAGGCTCACGGTGGCCACCACAGAGCCGTAAAGGGTGTTGATCGAGCGCTGCACTTCCCCGTGGGAGGCGGCCTGGATGGCGTTCAGGGCCTCCGGCGCCAGGATCAGCATGGCCACCAGCACACCGGCCAGGGAGCTGGGCAACCCCAGATCCGTGATGCCGGTCTCAATCAGCTGGCCCATCGATTCGGCGATCAGGCACACCACCAGCAGACCCACCACCAGCAGTGAGGCTGCCGGCCAAAGCGGCAACTCGCTGTTGTTGGCTTCCAGCGTTTCGCTGTCCCCGTCAACGGCGACCACCAGGCTCTCCCGCTCGGTGTAAAGACTGCGATAGCGACCCATCTGGCCGGTCAGGAAGATGGCGTAAACCCCGAGGGCCACCACGGAGAGCACCACATTGACCGGCGTGCTGAAGTTGGCCTCCGTGGTGCTGCGGCTGAAGTTGGGAATCACCAGGGCCAGAACGCACATCGTGCTGATCAGGTCCCAGTAGGTGAGGGCCCCCAGCATGTTGGGGGCCGCCATCTGACTGGTGTCCACCTGGCCGTCGGCCCCTCGGGTTTCCCGGCGAAGGGCGGCCAAAAGATTGCAGAGACCCGTCACCCCGGTGAGGGCGATCATCACCACGGAGAACATGGAGTCCCGGGCCAGGGTCGGGTTGCTTTCGCCGGTGAGCATCGTGCTGGCGACCAGGGCCAGTTCGATCGTCATCACCGCCGCTGTCAGCACCAGCGTTCCATAGGGCTGTCCGATCAGTTCGGCCACCCGGTCCGCCTGTTGGGCCACGCTGCGGGACAGCAGCAGCACCACGCTGCTGAGCAGGATCAGCCCGCTGAGCACGATGGCCGTGGGTTGCAGGATCAACCAGCCCATGACATCGCTGAACTCGATCGAGGCCAGGGCGACGAGGCCCACCAGGATCGGCAGCAGCAGCGGGATCAATCCGCCGTGGCGTTGTGCGGCTGTGTCGGTCATGGCGTCAGTGCGTTCAAAAGCATGGGGAGGAGTGCCCGGGTTGTGTCCACAATGTGGTCAGCGCCGGCCTCCTGCAGCTGCCGGTGATACGCCGACAGATCAGTGATGTGGGGTGGGGCCACAGCAAGGCTGCGCCAGGGAAGATCCGGTCGCTGTTGGCGGGCGTTGCCCACTGTTTGAACATCGGCCACCGTGTCGCCGATGTAGGCGATCCAGCGGGGAACCTCTCCGGCGGCAAGCTGCTCGGCCAGGCGAATCAGGCCGGTGGGATCGGGCTTGTCAGGAGCATCGCCCATCGCGATCAGCGGGGGATCACTCAGGCCAAGTCGCTGCTGCAGCACGTAGCGGGCGGAGGGGGGTTCGGCGCCGCTGACGAAGCCCCAGCGGATGTGCTGTCGGGTCAGTTCCTCGAAGAAGGCTCGGTCCACCAGCAGCGGTTCGTCGCCGATGAAGCCTTGCCATTGCGTCGGATCCCCTTCGGGATCACCGCCGAAGTAAAAGCCGCTGAACACCTCGATCAGGGCAGCTCGGCTCGGAACGTCGGTTCCATGGCGACGCAGCAGTTCGAGGCTGGCGTCCCAGTCGTTGTTCCAGCTGCCTTCGGCCTTGAGGGCATCGATATCCGCTGCTGTTGGGCGCCAGCCGCTGTAATGCTCCACGGTGACCTGAAGCGCGCGTCGGTAGCTGCCGGCGACATCACGGATGACACCGTCGATGTCGAACAGCAGGATCGCGGGAGAACTCAGGAGATTGTTTTTGAGCGGCTGGTAGGTTAGTCGTTTGAACTTCTGTCTTGAGCGCTGACACCATGACGGTCACCGAAGGCGCTGCCACCACCGACCAGGAGGTCGCGACTCCGGCCGCCGACGCGGTTGAAGACGCAGCCCAGGCCACGGAAACTCCAGCCTCCGAGCAACCTGCAACAAGTGAGGCTGATGCCAGACCTGTTCTGCGAGGAGCAGCTGCAGCGCTCGCTTCGGCAACCATCGACGCTGATGGTGTCCCTTCTGGTTACACCCCGAAAGCGGATGAGGGGCGTTTCCTGCTGAAGATTTTGTGGCTGCCCGATAACGTTGCTTTGGCTGTTGACCAGATTGTTGGTGGTGGACCTAGCCCACTCACCTCCTATTTCTTCTGGCCTCGAGAGGACGCTTGGGAAACTCTCAAAACAGAATTGGAAGGCAAGAGTTGGATCACCGATCACGAACGCGTTGAAGTGCTGAACCAAGCCACTGAAGTGATCAACTACTGGCAGGAAGAAGGCAAAGGCAAGAGCC
>CAJWIC010000198.1 GCA_913040905.1 uncultured Synechococcus sp.
CCCATCTGTCAAAGGGTCGACTGGTCCGTGATGTATCCAACTGTTAACGATCTTTCAGACTGGCTGCAGCGCAAGGGTTCTCAGGCCTTGAAAACCCTCGGTGTCTTGATACTCGGACTGACTTTGCTGCTGGCCGAGCCACTGCAGACCCCTGCACTGAGCGATGCACAGCAGTTGGTGGTGGACAGCTGGAGGCTGGTGAATCAGGGGTATTTGGACCCGGACCATCTCGACGCGGTGCGATGGCGCCGACAACGCCAAAAGGCCCTGGAAAAAACCATCGACAGCAGCGAAGACGCTTACAGGGCCATTGAGGTGATGCTGTCCACACTCGGGGATCCCTACACGAGGGTGCTGCGGCCAGCGGACTACGCCGCATTGAAAAACAGCACCAGCGGCAGCCTCAGCGGCGTCGGCCTGCAGCTGGGCCCCGGGGATCAGCCCGATCAGATCGTGGTGATTTCAGCGCTTGAGGGCTCCCCCGCAGCGGAAGCCGACCTGACCTCGGGAACAGAGCTGCTCAGCGTGGATGGTGAACGCGTTCAACAACTGGGATTGGAAGGAACAGCAACGGCCTTGCGTGGTGATGTCGGCACCCAGGTGCTACTGGAGCTGGTCGGTCGCGATGGTGAGCCCCGGGAACTGACGCTCGAACGTCGCAATGTCGACCTGCGGCCGGTACGCACACGACGACTTCGAAGTGGAGATCACACCATCGGATATCTACGCATCACACAATTCACTGAAAGCGTGCCCGAACAGGTGCAACAGGCTCTGGAGGAGCTGCAGGACAAAGACGTTGAGGGGCTGATCCTTGATCTGCGCAACAACTCGGGCGGATTGGTGAGCTCAGGCCTGGCGGTCGCCGATGACCTGCTCTCCGGCGGAACCATTGTGGAAACCCGCAATCGCGAAGGGATCAGCGACGCCATTCCTGCCGGACCGACCACGCTTTACGACGGTCCCATGCTCACCCTTGTGAACGGAGGAACGGCCAGTGCCAGTGAAATTCTGGCCGGAGCCCTTCAAGACAACGAACGCTCCACTTTGCTGGGAAGCCAGACCTATGGAAAAGGTCTGATCCAGACGCTCACCAACCTCAGCGACGGCAGTGGCCTGGCGGTGACCGTGGCTGGCTATGTCACTCCCAGTGGGCGCGACATCCAGGGGGAGGGCATCGCTCCCGACCGCTTGCTGTCATCTCCCGAACCCCTCAATCCCGATGGGGAGGGGGACCGTTGGCTGAACGAATCCGAGCAATGGATGGAGGCCTTGCTGGAGTTGGAGATGCCGGAGGCAGTTCCCACCGAATGAGCCAACGCACCTATCACGACCCTCTTCACGGCGGCATCCAGCTGAACCGCCATGAGCCTGCAGAGGCCATGGTCATGGACCTGGTGGACACGGGCCCCTTTCAACGTCTACGGCGTGTGCGTCAGCTGGGGCCGGCGTTTCTCACCTTCCATGGCGCTGAATCAAGCCGTTTCACCCATTCCCTGGGGGTCTTCCACCTGGCAAGGAGGGCTTTTTCCCGACTGGTCACCTTGGATTCAAGCCTCGAGATCCACCGTGGGCTCGTGTATGCCGCGGCCCTCCTGCATGACCTCGGCCACGGTCCGCTGAGCCACACAGGGGAAGAGATGTTTGGCCTGCGGCACGAGGACTGGTCGGCCCGCCTGATCCGCAGCCATCCGCACATCAGCCAGTGCCTGAATGCGTACGCGCCTGGTACGGCGGACGCCGTTGCCGATCTGTTGCAGGCTGGCCACTCCCCTCGCCCTCTGGTGAAACAACTGGTCAGCAGTCAGCTCGACTGTGACCGACTGGATTACCTCCTCCGGGACAGCTACACCACCGGAACGCAATACGGACAGCTGGACCTTGAACGCATCCTGGCCGCTCTGACGCTGGCACCCGATGGACAGCTGGCCATTCACCCCAAAGGATTGATGGCGGTGGAGCACTACCTGGTTGTTCGCAACCTGATGTACCGGAGTGTCTACAACCATCGTTTGAATGTGGTGTGCAACTGGCTGCTGGAACGGCTGGTTCAAACCGCGCGGCGGCTCGGACCTCAGCAGGTCTGGACCGACGCGGTGATGAATCGATGGCTTTGGGCCAACGACGCGTTGTCCCTTGACGACTTTCTCGGGAATGACGACCTGCGCACGGGGTATCACCTGCAGCGTTGGAAGGAGGATGGCCCCGCTGAACTGGGCGAACTCTGTCGCCGCTTTTTGGATCGGGACCTGCTGAAAGCAACGGGGGTCGAACGATTCAACCGGGAGGAGCAGCTCAAACTCCTCGCCATTTGTGGACGCCTTGCCGAACAACAAGGTCTTGATCCAGCCCTGTGTTGCGGCTTGAGGCATCAGGAGACCAGGGGGTATCACCGATATCGCGGCGGGCTGAGGCTCTGGAATGGTGAGCAACTGCAGGCTTTGGAAGATGCCTCGCCCCTGGTGGCCAGTCTGACGAGACCCGCTGCCACCTCCTGGCTCATTCACCCCCGGGACATCGAGGCTGGGCTGAACGAAGCGATCGAGGTTGAATTGGCGGGATCATCCAGAAGCGCGTGGGGATGACCCTTCACCTTCCAGACCAGCGATCGCAGCACTGGACCGATGCGCTGCCCGGCTTGCTGGATCAAGATCCCGAAACGGCAGTGGAGCTCGATTTCGGTGACTGGCATCTGAACTGCTCCGATCTGCGCCACCTCGTGCTGCTGTTGGACGGCCAGGGGCGCCAACTGCGTTGGCTTCGCTCTCGACATC
>CAJWIC010000199.1 GCA_913040905.1 uncultured Synechococcus sp.
CTGCCGGCAACGCCAGCAAGATCCAGCAGCAGAGCATCACTTACTACGCCGGCCTTTACGCCAAGGGCGCCCTGGATCCCAAGGCTGCCGTCGCTGCCTGATTCAGCCTCAATTCGCTTCTCTGATGGGGGCCTTCGGGCCCTCATTTTTTTTGGATCAGCTCAGGAGTTCAAGGGTGCCCTCTCGGCCGTCGAGCCGGGCCATTGCCCCGAGGGGCAGCGCTTGATTGGGCAGCCCATGTCCCACCGGAAGGTTGAGCACCACAGGGATCCCCAGGTTGCCGAGCCGCTCTTCGAGGATCTCCTCCATGCTGAAGTCGCCGGGAAGGACGTCCTCCTCATCCCAGCTGAAGCGACCACAGGCGATGCCAGACAGCCTGCTGAGCAGTCCGCTCGACCGCCATTGGGTCAACATTCGATCCACCCGGTAGGGGGCTTCCCCCACATCCTCAAGAACCAGAAGGGCGCCATCGAGGGAGGGCAGCCAGGGTGTCCCAATCAGATGGGTTGCCACGGTGAGGTTGGACACCACCAGTGGCCCTTCGGCCACACCCTGGCGGAGGCCGAGTCCCTTCAGGGAATCCACAGGGTGCCCACTCAACAGATCAACCGTTCGCTGCCACTGTTCGTCCGGTCCGCCGTTGGGTCCATGGATTGCACCCGGGAGTCCGGCGGCCCATTGGGCCAGCAGCAGGGAGCTGGTGTCCGAAAAGCCAAGGCTCCACTTCGCACGCCGTGGAAAGCGGAAACCAGCCTCCAAGACTCTGGCGCCGCCCCAGCCTCCTCCGAGGCTGATCACAGCGTCAACGTCAGGGTCATGCCAGGCCTCCATGAGTGCTGCCCGGCGTTCGCGATCCGTGCCGGAGAAATAACGCCACTGCCCTTTGACGTGCGTTGGTATCTCCAATTGCCACCCCAAAGCGCTGCAGCGCTCCTGCAGGGGGGTGAGATCCCTGTCTGGATCCATCCAGGTGCCGGGGTTCACAGCCCTCAGGCGGGATCCTTCTCTCAGGGGTCTGGGCCAGCCAGCAGCGCCAGGGCCTGATGCGATCGACCGGTTGGCGGTCAGAGCTGCAAGGGCTGCCGCCGCTCCTGTAATCAGCAGCGAGCGGCGATTCGGCATTTCAGCTCAGCAGTCCCTGAAGCAGGACGCGACCGTCCGTCCCGCCGGTGGCAGGATCGCAGGCTCGCTCCGGATGGGGCATCAGTCCCAGCACGTTTCCGACATCGTTGGTGATCCCGGCAATGTCTCCCACGGAGCCGTTTGGATTGTGCTGATAGCGCAGGGCGATGGCATCGGCATCCTGCAGCTGTTTGAGGGTGTCGTCAGAGCATTGGTAGCGACCTTCCCCATGGGCAATCGGTAAAGAGAGCGCAGTGTCTGTCCCGTACTGCTTCAGCCAAGGGCTGCGGGCGCTGGCCACCTGCAGCGGTGCGTCCTCACAGATGAAGTGGAGATCCCGGTTGCGGGTCAGAGCCCCCGGCAGCAGTCCCAGCTCAGTCAGCACCTGGAAGCCGTTGCAGATCCCCAGGACCCTTCCCCCCGCTGCCGCGAAGCCGAGCAGCGCCTGAAGTGCTGGGGCGAAGCGTGCAATCGCACCGCAACGCAGGTAGTCGCCATAGCTGAAGCCGCCTGGCAGCACCACCGCATCCAGGCCGCTCAGGTCGGTTTCCTCGTGCCAGATCCGCCGGGTGGGCATGCCGAGGCAGCCTTCTGTCGCCCACTGCACATCGCGATCGCAGTTGGAGCCAGGAAAGACAAGGACGCCGATGCTCATGAGTCCTGCAGCTCCAGAGACCAGTCTTCGATCACTGGATTGGCCAGCAGGCGGTCGCTCAGTAATTCCAGCCGGCGGCGGGCTTCGTCGGCATCAGGGGCGTCCAGCTCAAGCTCAACGGCCTTGCCGATCCGCAGCTTGCTGATGCCCTCCACCCCCAGGCGTTCAGCTGCTCCGCGGGTCGCTTCACCGGCAGGATCGAGCACGGAGGGGCGCAGGCGCACAAGGACGCGGGCTTGATAACGCGGCACGGTCACCAGCAGGGCTGCTCAAATCCTGCCAGACCGTTCCTGATCAGGGATCAGGACGCCTGGATCGGAGCAGTCCAGACTTGATGGATGGACGCTTGTTTTGGGCAATGTCGGTGTTCACCCTTCAATGTTCCAGCTGCGGCAGGACTGTGGAGATTCCGGGCCGCTTTGGCTTCAAATTGAAAAATGCCGGCGCTGGCAGGCTGTTGTGTCAGCAATGCCGGCAGACCAGCTTCATCCAAGCCAGGAGGGAACAACTGGATCGAGACGTTGGGCAACAGACCCTGCTGCGGAGGTCTGTCCCCGCAGCAGCCCTGGTGATCACCTTCGCGATCACAGCAGGATTGGTGTTGTGGCATCAGGTTCAATCGGATCGTCCTCAAGATGCTTTACCGGAAAGTGTTTCTCCTTCCAGATAAAGCGTCCGGCTCGGGAAGGCAAAGTCGATGCCTGCTTGGGCGAAGGCCTCCATGATTCCAAGGTTGATCGCTTGCTGCTCGTTCAGGGCGACGGTGTAATCGCGGGTGTCGATGTAATAAACCAGTTCAAAATTCAAGCTTGAATCAGCGAATTCGGTGAAGTGGCAGCGGTTGAAGGTGCTGTGCTCCTGAGCATCGATGATGGCTTGAATCATCGTTGGGATCGCCTTCATCTGCTCGACCGATGTGCTGTAGGTGACGCCAATCGAATAGATCATCCGGCGTTGCGCCATTTCAGCGAAATTGAGGATGGTGGAGCCTG
>CAJWIC010000200.1 GCA_913040905.1 uncultured Synechococcus sp.
TTCGCGGCGAATCAGGCGGCGCACATCGCGGCTGGCCGCCAGCAGCCGAATCAGCTGAAACAACTTGCGCAAGCCCCGGCCCTGGAGCCCGCCGGCCTTCACGGTCACTAGCCCGTAGCGTTCAGGCACCAGCTCGGTTTCCAGTCGATCCGGAACACCCAGCCAGCGCACGCTCCACGGGATGGGGAGGGCTTCGGCCACGGACAGGGCGGGGAACAGATGTCCGCCGGTCCCACTGGCGGCGATCAGAAGCCGTGGCATGGCGGCGGACCTTGGAAGCGCGGCCTAACTTAGTTCGACTGCAGAGGCTGTTCCATGGTTCCGCGTTCGCGAGCCTCACTGGCGTCCTGGATTTCGAGGGCTGCGGTGCTGGCCGGTGCATCCCTGCTGCTCGGCCAGCCCGCCCGGTCGGCAACTGCCGATGCGGCAGCGCTCAGCACGCAACTGCAGCAGGCTCTTAATGCCGATGACAACGTCGAAGCGTTGTCGGTATTGATGGATCCGGAGCAGGCGGCGACGCTGCTCGAAAGCTTCCAGCGTTTCAGCAGCCGGTTCCCGGTCACCCGATGGCGGGTCAGGCCAGGGGATGCCACGGCGGATGGCAGACCCACCGTGAAGCTGGCGGTCACGGGCACGCGTCAACAGGATGGACTCAGCTACTCCTTCAGCGCCCATCAGCGCCTGGCGTTCTCCACCGCTGCCGGGCTGATCACGGGGCAGGAGGTGTTGAGTGACCAATCGGTGCTGACCAGCGCCGAGAAGCCGCTGCCGATCTCTTTGATGATTCCCGACACGGTGCTGACCGGCTCGCGTTACGACGTCGATGTGGTGCTTGATCAGCCCCTCGGCAAGGCTCTCCTGGCTGGGGGCCTCACGGCGGTGAGTCCGGAGCAGGTGCTCGCGCAGAAGAGCCCGATCATCCAGTTGGCTCCCTTGGGTGGAGGTGGCCTGTTCAAGTCGGTGCAGGCTCCGTTTCAACCTGGCGTTCAAACCTGGGCTGCCCTGCTCGTGCATCCCGATGGCGTGATCACCGTGAGCAAACAGGTTCAAGTGGTCGACGATCGTCAGTAACCCACGCGTTCTGTGATGGCTCGTTGACGTGCAGCCGTTGGCGCGTTGGCTCACACCTCAGGCAGGCTGCGGCGCAGCACCGACACATCCGCGTCTTTGAAACCGGCCTGCATCAACGCTTGCTCCTGTTCTTGCACGGCTTGGGTGATCGGTAAATGCAGCCCGGCTTGCTCTGCCTCCTCCAGGGCAATGCTCAGATCCTTGTGGTGCAGTGCCAACTTGAAGCCCAGCGGGTAGTGGTCGTTGAGCATCGCGCTCGAGCGATGCTCAAGGGCCCAGGAGCCTGCGGCCCCATGGCGGAGGGCCTCAACGACGGCGGGCATTGGCAGTTGCAGGTGCTGCCCCAAAGCGATCGCTTCCGCCACAGCCGCATAGCTGCCAGCCACCAGCACTTGGTTGATGGCCTTCACCTGCTGTCCGCTGCCCACTGCTCCGAAATGGTGGATAGACCCCCCGATCACCTCCAGCACCGGCCGGGCGCGCTCCAGATCGCTGACGTCGCCGCCGCACAGCACGGTGAGCTGGCCAGCGTGCGCTCCTTCGGTTCCGCCGGTCACCGGGGCATCGATGAACTGAACACCCTGCTTGGCGAGTCGACCAGCCATCGCTCGGGCGGTGGCCGGGCTGATGGTCGAGCAGTCGATCACGAGGCTCCCGGGCGTTAGTGCCGGCCCTGCGCCCTGTTCACCCCACAGCACCGACTCAACTGCGGCGTCGTCACTGACGCAGAGCAACAGCGCTTTGCAGCCGAGCACGGCTGCAGCGGGGGTGCAGGCACGTGTGGCGCCAACCAGGGATGAATCAGTCTCGGCAGTACGGCTGCGGGTGTGAACGCGCAGGGTGTAGCCGGCGGCCTGCAGGTTTGCCGTTATGGGCAGTCCCAGCGCCCCCAGGCCGATGCAGGCCAGGGAGGCCGGTGGCGTCAGGTCAGAGGCGGGCATGGGTCAAGGCCATCTGCGATTGATCCTGGCGGTCTGTGGGTCGGATTCCGTCACATCTCGCGTGCGGATCAGTCAGATCTGAGCTGGTTGACAGCAGCAATCTGAGGGTGTTCTCGTCATGGGCTTTTCATGGTGCTCACCCATCGCTGGCGTAAGGCGCTGCTGATTCCTTGTGTGGCGTTCGCGGCGGCCACGCTGCATCAGGGCATGGGGCCTGCCGATTCGGTGGCCGGGCAACGCGAAGAGACGATCACCGACGCGCAGAAGCAGCAGTTGTTTGAGGCCCGTCGACGGTGGGAGCTTGACAGCTATGACCGACGCTTGGCTTTGCTCAATACGGGACGGGATTGCACGGAGCGTGCGCGTTCGACAGATGCCTTCCGGGCTTGCAAGCAGGAGCAACGGCAAGCCTTGCGCCGCCTGTTCCAAGAGGGACAGCAGGTGGTGAATGCTGAACGCCGTCGTCTGGGTCTGCCGTTGTTGCCGGAACGTCGATCACGCCGTTCTCAGGGATCGCTCGGGGGCGATCAGATGGCCAGTTCAACGGTCGTTGGGTGACTCCGCTGTGAGCTGCAGAAGGTGTTTTCGGCCTGTTGTTCAAGGCTTGACCAACGCGAGATCGCTCAACAAAAAGCCGCCCCGAAAGGAGCGGCTGAATTGGTGCAGGATGCGGGCGGTTTAACACCGCGTTTTGGCGTGGGATCAGGCGGCGTCGAGGGCGGCCACACCGGGCAGCACCTTGCCTTCCAGCAGC
>CAJWIC010000201.1 GCA_913040905.1 uncultured Synechococcus sp.
GCCCAACCATTGCGGCTGCGCATCCGGCGCGTCACCCCGAACTGCGGGATTTCCGTCCAGACGATGCCGTGTTCACGGGCCCAGGCCCCCACGCGTTTGTCGCGCTGGTACGTCCAGCCGTTGCCGGTTTCCTCATGGCTCCACAACCCAGCGATGCCGAACTGACGCCGGGCCCGTTCCAGCACCTGCACCACATCGCCGCTGCGCACCACCAGGGGCTGGCCCCGATCCGCTAAGGCCTGGCGCAACTCCAGCAGCGACTCCCGGCAAAACAGCCATTGCCGTTCGGAGGCATCGGGTTGTTGCCAGAGCTCCGGTTCCACCACGTAAAGCGGCAGCACAGCCCCTCGTACCGACGCCTCCAGCAGAGGGCGATGATCAACAGCCCGCAGATCGCGCTTGAACCAGACGAGCTGCAGGGGTGACAACGGGGCTGGTCAGTTCACAGCCATTTTGATGTCCCGAAGCCGCTCATCGATGGAGGCCAGCAGTTCAATGGCGAACATCGGGGCCTCCTGTACCGCAAACAGAAACTTCTCCCGCGTCATCTCGATCAAACGACAATCCTCCAGTGCCGTTGCGGTGCCAAGACGCTCGTGATCACCCATCACCAGCGCCCCGGCGCCGAACACGTGGCCAACAGGGATGTCTTCATGTCCCTCGTGGCCTGCACTATCCGTCCAGGACAGACGAACGGATCCTTCGAGAATTCCATACATCGTCGAACCGACATCACCGGTCTTGAACAGAACGTCGCCCCTTTTCAGCGACAACACCTCGCTCTTGCTGGCAAGGGCGCGCATCGTGTTGAGACCGTGCATCGAATTAACAGGATCCCTCAATTCATCCGATGACGGATCAGGCCATGGTCAAGGTCAGCGCTGATCCAAATCCCTTACGGACTTCATCAGGGGTGAGACGTCCATCATGGTCAAGATCGAGGGCGTCAAAGACAGCATCGCTACCAAGCCATTCATCGCGGGTGATGGATCCATCACCGTTCATGTCATTGAGCATGAAGATCTCCTGAACGGCATGACGGAAAGCTTCGCCCCCCTCCAGTTCAGCGAGTCGATGGGCCAATTGATGCTCAAGGGTTTCGATCGCTTTGCTGAAACCTTTGATGCCCTCACCGAGCTTGTCCGTCGCCATACGATCACTCGCCATCATCGCGTCGAAGCGTTCGCTGTCGACATGAATTTGCGCTTCGGCGCTGGTGGGATTGGCCGCATCCAGTTTCTGAGTAAGGGCTGAATTGCTCTCCCGCAGCTGATCGAGCAGCTTGGGCGAGATGGTCAGCAGATCGCAGCCAGCCAGTTCCGTGATTTCATCCAGATTGCGGAAACTGGCGCCCATCACCTCGGTCTTGTGTCCGTAGGTCTTGTAGTAATTGAAGATTCGGGTCACCGAGATCACACCTGGATCTTCAGGGCCGGGGTAGGAATCGCGACCGGTTTCGGCCTTATACCAATCAAGGATGCGGCCGACGAAGGGTGAAATCAGGGTCACCCCCGCTTCAGCACAGGCCACGGCCTGACCGAAACCGAACAGCAGGGTGAGGTTGCAGTGAATCCCCTCTTTCTCCAGCACTTCGGCCGCTTTGATGCCTTCCCAGGTGGAGGCGATCTTGATCAGCACGCGGTCGTTACTGATACCAGCGTCGTTGTAAAGGCGGATCAGCTTGCGACCCTTTTCGATCGTGGCATCGGTGTCGTAGCTCAGGCGTGCATCGACTTCGGTGGACACACGACCGGGAACGATCTTCAGGATTTCCTTACCGAAGATCACACTGATTTCGTCCAAAGCTTCATGCACCACGTCCTCAACAGGAGCCTCATTGCCGATGAGCTTTCGTGAGGAGCGCAGCGCCTCATCAATCAGGCTCTGATAAGCAGGAATCTGAGCAGCGGCCAGGATCAGCGATGGGTTGGTTGTGGCGTCACGGGGCGTGAACTTACGGATTGCCTCGAGATCACCGGTGTCCGCCACCACGACGGTCATCGCAGAGAGCTGGTCGAGCAGGGTTGCCATGGCGGGAACGTGACCTGTTATTGCAAACGTAGCTGCGATTGAGGAGCCGTCAGCTCATCATCGCCTTGTTCAATTCTGCAGGTTTTGAAGGGGTGATCTTCTCGACGATCAGCAACGCGTCGATGATCTGCTTCGCCACCGGAACGGCCACCGTGGATCCATAGGCATGGGCTCCCTGAGGTTCATCAACCACCACCAGAACCACATAACGGGGGTCCTCGACGGGCAGGGTCGCCACAAAACTGCAGATCTTGGCTCCAGGCAAATAAATCCCATTAAGTGCTTTCTGGGCCGTCCCGGTTTTGCCAGCAATGCGGTAACCAGGTGTCTTCGCACCCTTGCCACTGCCCTTCTCCACCACGGATTCCATCCAGGCCATCACCGTGTCGGTCACTTCAGGCTTCAACAGGGGCCTCCCGCTGGGTTCAGCGGCTGGAGCAAGCGCATTGCCGGAGCGAAACCCACGGGTGATGTGAGGACTGACCATGCGGCCGCCATTGGCCAACACCCCATGCAGCTGAACCAACTTCAGCGGTGTGAGTGAGAACCCCTGACCGAAGGCGGTGGTCGCCGGCTCAATCGGGTGGTTGATGAACTGCTCCTTGGTCTTGAGCAGACCAGCCACAGCCCCAGGGAGATCGGTGTCCGGACGACGATCAATCCCGAGACGATTCATCCAGTCCCAGTAGATGTTGTTGTCGAGGCGCCGCATCGCCTGAACCATTC
>CAJWIC010000202.1 GCA_913040905.1 uncultured Synechococcus sp.
CTGACCGGTGGGGCAACTGCCGATGCGCACCACGAACTGGTTCCAGCTGTGGCCGCTCTCGGCCGTTGGCAGGGTGAGTCCACGGAGATCTCCCAGCGCTTCTCGATAGCGGCCTGCAATCTCAGCGCGTTGGCTGATCCAGGACTCCAGCTTGGGCAGCTTGACGTTCAGAACCGCTGCCTGAATGGCATCCAACCGGCTGTTGTATCCCAGGCTGGTGTGCAGGTAGCGCTCGGGCATTCCATGCACCGCCAGCTCCCGCATGGCCTGGGCCAGTCCGTCGTCGTTGGTGGTGGCAGCACCGCCGTCTCCCGCTGCGCCGAGATTCTTGGTGGGGAAGAAGCTGAAGCAGCCCACATCGCCGAAGCTGCCGACAGCCTGGCCGTTCCAGCGGGCTCCGGTGGCCTGGGCGCAGTCTTCAACCACCTTGAGCTGGTGGCGTTCGGCGATCGCCATCAGCCGGCTCATGTCAACGGCCCGTCCGAACAGATGCACCGGCATCAGCGCCTTCGTCGCCGGCGTGATCGCCGCTTCGATCTGATCGAGATCGATCAGGTAGGTGGTGGGGTCCACATCGACGAACACCGGTGTGGCCCCGACGGCGCTGATGGCCTCAGCTGTGGCGAAGAAACTGAAGGCACAGGTGATCACTTCGTCGCCCGTGCCAATGCCCAGAGCTCGCAGGGCAAGGATCAGGGCGTCGGTGCCGCTGTTGCAGCCCACGGCCTGGCTGCAGCCGACGCTGACGGCGAAGGATTCCTCAAACTGTTTGATCTGCGGTCCGCCGATGTACTGACCGCTACGCAAAACATTCAGCACCGCCTCTTCGAGGTCCTGGCCCAGATCGCTGATCTGCTGGCTGAGGCTGAAGGGAGGAACCTGCATAAACAAAAGCTTAAGCGGATCCGCCGAACCACTCCGGTTCCTGTCCGGGGTTCCATTTCACGTTGCAGCCCACCGAGGCGGTCTGGTCGGGGTTGACGGCATCTCCCCTCAGCACCGCATCCAGCGCGGCCCGCAGGTCAATGCCGTTGAGGGGCACCGCATTGCTGGGGCGACTGCCATCCAGCTGGCCGCGGTAGCGCAGGGTCTGGAGGCCGTTGGTCTGTGGAGCGAACAGGTAGAACTCCGGCGTGCAGGCAGCCCTGAGAGCTCGGGCCAGGGTTTGCTGCGCATCCAGCAGGTAAGGGAAACGCCAGCCGTGGCGTCTGGCCTGGTCCGCCAGCTGCTGCGGGCCGTCCTGGGGATGGGTGATCAGGCTGTTGCTGCTCACGCCGATCAGTTGCACCCGATCGCCGAAGTCGTCGTCCAGCCGGGTGAGTTCCGGCTCAACGTGCTTCACGAACGGGCAGTGGGCGCAGATCACCATCAGCAGCACTGGCTGCTCATTCAGGTCAGCGTTGCTGATCCTTCCCCCCGCGACCGCCGCTAATGAGAACGGCGGCAGGGGGGTCTCCAGAGCCAGCATCGTGGACGGTGTGAGGGCCATGGCGATTCCTGCAGGTCCGTCGGGTTGCCATCAGGATGGCCGCTGCTTGAGAAAAGCGATGCAGCGCGGGCTGGCCATGGCAGGGGTGATGCTGCTGCTCAGTTGTTCGGCGCCAGCGGAACCTCCCAGCTGGCGCGTGATGCCATTGCAGCGGTACTCCCCCCATGACGGGTTGGCGGTCGTGAACCAGCCCGATGGCTACGGACTTCACATCTTTCTGGAAACGGACACCAGCGATCCAGCGATCTGCAGACCCCGTTGGCTGCCGGATCCAGCGCGTCTGTTCAACGGCAATGGCACCACCCCGTTCAGTTCCGGTCTGGCGACCCGTGCTGAATTCTTTGCGGCGGTGGCCCGCAAGGACGTCACACAGGCACTGCAGCGGGAGCTGGAAGCCCTTTGTCAGCAGCGTGCGCCGGATGCTCAATGGGTTTGGAAGGAGCCACCGCGCTCGGAGGCGGAGGTGATACCGGTACGCCTGCCGGCTTTGGAGCAAGGGGAGCTGCTCACCAATCCCGTCGATGAGCTGGAGCGGGTGGAAGCCTTGCTCCGCAATCAACCGGCTGCTGAGTAGCGCTCCCAGACCACCGGCTCCGCTTCGCGCCAGTAGCGGCTGAAGCGCCCCAGCCGCGGGGGCCGTGGCAGCTCCACGAAGGGATCGGGTTCCAGTTCCTGCAAGGGCAGCTCCGCGTCGATGGCATCGGCGACCCGTTGCAGGCGGGGATCCACGGCGGTGCTGGTCACCACGCCGTCAGCGTCATGCCGCTGTGCGAAGGCGATCACTTCAGCGGCGACATCCCCCTTGCGCAGGGTGAGCGGCAGCTCCAGGGCGTTTTCGTAGAGAAAACCAAGCCGCTTGCGGCTGATGCGTTGCTGCTGGATCCAGAGCGTGTCAAACACGAACAGCGCCGGTGCATCGGGCCAGGCCCGCAGCGCAGGGTTGTTGGGGCCCAGGGCTTCCTCGTGCACCCAGAGAATCGGTCGTTGCAGGGTCATCGGTCTGTTGGAAGGAGTCAGCGCTTGGGGCGGGCCAGGGCGGCGTTTCCGCCCCCCTTGCCTTGCTGGCGGTTGTTCGCCCGTCGGTCGCGTCGGTTGCGATCGTTGCCGTTGTCCCGGATCGACGGCATCGGTGCGAACAGCTGGTTCTCCAGTTGGTCGTAGCTCCCTTCAAATGGGCAGCTATTGGCACTGGGGCAGCCGTCGCAGTAGCGGCCGTCGCTGTAGCGCTCCAGGTTGCCGCGGTTGAAGAAGTAGGGCTTGTGGCTGA
>CAJWIC010000203.1 GCA_913040905.1 uncultured Synechococcus sp.
GCGCTCTCCACGGTGGTGCAACTGCCAGATGCGCTCCGCCAGATGCTGCAACGCTGCTTCCCGCGGCACTCCAGCGGCGGGAGCAAGCAGTCGCTCAGCATCCCCAGGAGCCTGGAAGAGCTTCACCTGCAGCGGCCGACCCTTGGCAGCACCGGCCCAGTCCACCAACGCCTGACGTTCGCCGGGCCGATGGGGCCGCAGATCCCGCCATTCATCAAGACCCTCCTGCCGACGCGGGGGGGTCTGGTCCTGCACCGGGCCACGCCTGCGGGCCGGCCAGACCAATTGGGGAAGGGGGGGCTGCCAGCGGGCCCAGCAGATGAACAACCCCAGGGGCGCCACGCTGTCCAGCAGCAGCCGCGGCGGCCGCTGCCAGCCTCGACTGCCTGAGGTCCAGGACAACCCGATGCCGGTCTCCCCCGCACTGAGCTGCTCAAGCGTCTGGGGTGCCTGACCCTGAAAACGCAGCTGCAGCCGCTGCCGTGGGGTCGGGCTGATCAACCGCAGCGGGTAGGACATCGTTTCGGCGGCAAAACCCGGCGACGGCTCGCCGCAGCGCAGCGTGATGCCCTGGAGATTGTCGTGGGTGAGAAACATCGCCAGCAGCATCAGCCCCAGCAGCAGAAAGGCGATCAGCAAGGTGCTGTTGCTGCCGGTCTGGATGGCCACCAGCAGCAGCAGGGCGGCCGCTGCCAGCCAGACCATTCCGAAACGACTGGGAATGATGTAAAGGGTTCGCAGACCCAGACGGTGCTCAGCGGAGGGCATCGATGGATTGCAGCAGTGCCTGACTCAAGGGTTGATCGGCGCCGCTGGGGACACCCGCATCCAGGCGATGTTCGGCAACCGCCGGCAGCACCGCCTGCACGTCATCGATACGGACGTGATCACGGCCCTCCAGCAGCGACCAGGCCCGGGCAGCAGCCACCAGCCCCTGACTGGCCCGAGGCGACAGCCCGTGGCCGCCGCGGCGGCTGGCGGCCATCAGATCCAGCACATAGCTGATCAATTCGTCGGAACAGTGCTGCTGGCGGCAGCGTTGCTGCAGATCCTGCAATCCGGCGGCATCCAGGCAGGCCTGCAGCGCGGAGGCATCCAGGCCACCGCCCTGCAGCAGGGTGCGCTCCGCCTCTCGTCCGGGGAAACCAAGGCTGATCCGCATCAGGAAGCGATCCAGCTGAGCCTCCGGCAGCGGACTGGTGCCCACCTGATCCAGGCTGTTCTGGGTGGCGATGACGAAAAACGGCTGGGGCAACGGATGGCTGGTGCCATCCACGCTGACGCGACCGGCCTCCATCGCCTCGAGCAGGGCGCTCTGGGTGCGGGGGCTGGCTCGATTGATCTCATCGGCCAGCAGCACCTGGCTGAACAGGGGCCCGGCCTGAAAGCGGAACTGCGCCGTGCCGGCATCGAACACATTGATACCGGTGAGATCCGCAGGCAACAGGTCACTGGTGAAGCTGACGCGCTTGAAGGCCAGGGACGATCCCCGGGCCAGGGTCTCGGCCAGGGTGGATTTGCCCATCCCCGGCCGGTCCTCAATCAAAAGATGGCCTCCGGCCAGCAGACAGGCGAGCGCCAAGCGCACCTGCTCCTGCTTGCCCAGCAGCACCTGAGAGATGGCCTCCACCAGCCGTGGCAGTGCTGGATCAAGCAGGGAACCCATCCGCGTGCTCAGCCCCTAACGTTCACCCTCATCCTGGAGCGGAAATGGCTTGCTGGGATTGGAACGGTCTGAGCATCGGCTGGACGCAGATGGGCGCGATGGCTACCCCGACGGATGCCCCCGTCGCCGTTCTGCTGATCCACGGTTTCGGCGCCAACACCCAGCACTGGCGATTCAACCAACCGGTTCTGGCGCAAGCGGCTCCCACCTATGCCATCGACCTGCTGGGCTTCGGAGAGAGCGATCAACCCCGGGCACGGTTGAAGGATGAACCCGAGCAGGAGGGATCAGTCCATTACGGCTTCGACCTCTGGGGAGGCCAGGTGGCGGCCTTCTGCCGCGAGGTGATCGACCGCCCGGTGCTGCTGGTGGGCAACTCCATCGGCGGAGTCGTGGCTCTGCGGGCAGCACAACTGCTGGCGGAAACCCCACAAGGATCACCCTGCACCGGCGTTGTACTGATCGACTGTGCTCAGCGCTTGATGGACGACAAGCAACTGGCGACGCAACCAGCGTGGATGGCCTGGATCCGACCGTTGTTGAAAACGATGGTGCGTCAGCGCTGGCTCAGCACAGCTTTATTTCGCAATGCGGCTCGACCCGCCTTGATCCGCAGCGTGCTGAAACAGGCCTACCCCAGTGGCGCCAACATCGACGATGCCCTGGTGGAGATTCTCTTCCAGCCCACGCAGCGAGACGGGGCAAGCGAAGCCTTCCGCGGCTTCATCAATCTGTTCGATGATCACCTGGCGCCACATCTGATGGCAGACCTGACGATTCCTGTGGATCTCATCTGGGGAGAACGTGATCCATGGGAACCCCTGCCTGAGGCTCAACGCTGGGCTGAATCCATCGATTGCGTGCGATCAATCAACGTCATCCAAGGGGCAGGTCATTGCCCCCATGACGAAGCGCCAGAGCCAACCAACCAAGCGCTGATGGAGTCCATTAAATCAAGCGGTTCTGGCGAAGTCGTTGACTCAGCTGCTGATGTCTGAGACCAGCAGCATCGAGATGATCACGCGTACTCAGTTCACGCTCAG
>CAJWIC010000204.1 GCA_913040905.1 uncultured Synechococcus sp.
CTGACGGATGTAATCGCCGGCTGAATCAAACTTCGAGGCCTGGGTGGCGGGGTTGAAGATGCGCAGGGGTTTGGGATCCATGCCGCTGCTGGCGCTCCACTGCCAGCCGCCGTTGTTAGCGGCCAGATCGCCATCCACCTCCAGCTCCATGAAGGCGCGCTCACCCCAGCGCCAATCGCAGATCAGGTCCTTGACCAGATACGACGCCACGATCATGCGGCAACGGTTGTGCATCCAGCCGGTCTGGTTGAGCTGACGCATCGCTGCATCGATGATCGGCATGCCGGTCTGGCCCTCCTTCCAGAAATCGAACCAGTCTTCGTTGTTCTCCCAGGGGAAGCGGCGCCACTGCTCGCGGTAAGGGCCATCCGCCAGCTCCGGGAAATGGAACAAGGCCTGCTGATAGAACTCACGCCAGCACAACTCCTGCTCCCACACGGTGATGGCCTGCAGCTGCTCCTCGCTGCGGGCCTGCTCGCGGGCGTCCTGGGCGGCACACCAGGCCTGGCGGGGGCTGAGGGTGCCCACACTCAGGGCCGCACTCAGATAGGAGGTGCCGGCGGTGCCGGGGAAGTTGCGGTCGGGCTCATAGCCGAACAGGGGGCCATCACAGAACGTGGTGAGTTGCTCCAGGGCCGCCGCCTCGCCGGGGCGACAGGGGCAGATCTCGGTGCCCTTGAACCCATGGCTGTCCCGCAGAGCCGCGAGGGGGTCGCCCGCTGGGACTGAGGCCGGATCGAGATCAACGAGGCCCGCCGGTGCTGGAACCGTGCTGGGCTGCTTCGCCTGCACCTGACCGCGCCAGTTGCGCAGGAACGGGCCGTAGACCCGGTAGGGATCGCCAGCTCCGGTCTTGAGCAGCTCCGGGGCAACCAGCAGTTGGTCCCAGTCCACGATCACCCTGCGGCCATCGGCCTGCAGCTGCCGGGCCACCTGCCGGTCCCGCTCACGGGCATAGGGCTCTACATCCTTGTTCCAGACCACCGCTTCCGCACCGATCCGCTCCGCCAGCTGCGGCACCACCGCCACGGGATCGCCCTCCAGCACCAGCAAGCGACTGCCGGCCTCACGCCAGCGCTGCTGCAGTTCCAGCAGGCTCTCGACCAGGAACCACAGCCGGGCCGGTGCCATCGGCGGCAGATGCTCCGGGGGTGCGATCACCTGCGGATCAAGCATGTAGACCCCTGTAACCGCCGGGCTGATCTCCGCCGCAGCCGCCAGAGCGAGGTTGTCCGCCAGGCGCAGGTCGCGGCGGTGCCAGAACAGAACGCGCGTGGTCGTCATCCCAGGCCCAGGACCTGTTTGGCGCGATACCAGGCGGTGACGCTCTTGCCATCCAGCCATTCATCACCGGATCCAAGACGGGCATCGAGATCCATGGGGGTCATCAACACCACCTCCAGGTCTTCATCGTCATCGCCCGCGGGTGGGTTCTCCAGAGGCGTCAGCTCACGGGCCAGGAAGCAGTGGATCACCTCATCGGAGTAGCCCGGGCAGGGCAGCATCGGACCCAGGGCATCCCAACGCGCCGCGCTGTAGCCAGCCTCCTCGCCCAGTTCCCGCTGCATCGATTCCAGCGGATCCTCTCCCTCCTCCAGGGTGCCGGCGGGGAACTCCAGCAGACGCGCCTGCACCGCGAAGCGGTACTGCCGCAGCAGCACCACCTGACCGTCATCGGTGATCGGCACCGCCAGGGAGGCGCCGGGGTGGCGGATCATCCCGAAGGTGGCCTCCACCCCCATCGGCAGCTTGATCCGGTTGCGCTCAAAGCGGAGCTTGCCCACATCCACCGCCTCAACGGCGTCCAACAGCTCGAACGGTTCCGGCGACGGCAGGGGCGCCATGGATCACGGGCATTGCTGGAGCCCAGCATGGCGGTTGAACCCAGCCATCCGCGTCGCCTGCCTTGAACGCATCAGGTCCACCACCGCTGGCCCGCCGGCGGCAGATCCAACTGCTCAAAGCCCTGGCCCGGGAAGCCGGTTGGCGGCATCTGGCCTGGCTGAGCGGGCTC
Organism: uncultured Synechococcus sp.; assembly: GCA_913040905.1. The sequence goes on from CAJWIC010000204.1 coordinate 2,015, forward strand.
AGCAGCCTCAACAGCCTGCTCGACATCGCCGGGCTGGGACTCGCCGTGACGCTGCTGCTGGGCAACGGTTCACCGGTGCTGATTCAGGGTCTTCCTGTGGCGGGAAGTCTGGGGATCCTGGTGGGTCTGATCCTGCTGCGCGGGCTGATCCAGGCCCGGGTGGACATCCAGCGGGAGCGGTTGCGCTCCGGCTTCACCGACCGGCTGCGACAACAGCTCTTGCACCAGGTGTTCGAAGCCTCGTCGGCCCAACTGGACCGGCTGGGGCGCGGCGAACTGCTCGCCCTGCTGATGGCCGACATCAACAGAACAGCCCTGAGCCTTGACCAGGCGGTGCGGATGGGGCAGTCGCTGCTGGCCATGGGCATCTACCTCGCCAGCGTGGTGCTGGTCGGCCAAGCCGCCGCCTGGCCGCTGCTGCTCGCCCTGCTGGCCACCACAGCCGCCGCCCTGCTGCAGCGCTCCGGCAGCTGGGGCCTGGGCCGCATCCAGAGCCGCCTGAATGCAGCCCTGCAACGCACCGTCGGGGATGGGCTGCATGGCCTGAAAGCCCTGCGCGCCGCAACGGCGGAGGGATGGCTGCTGCAGCGTTTCGCCAGGGACACGGCCGAGGGGCGTTGGTTGCTGCGGGAACGGGTGCGGCGCCGGGCCAGTTACAACGCCTGGCGCGACACGCTGGTGGTGGCCG
>CAJWIC010000205.1 GCA_913040905.1 uncultured Synechococcus sp.
CTCGTCGGGCTCATAACCCGAAGGTCGGGAGTTCAAATCTCCCCCCCGCCACCATTTCTGATTGAATCTGAGATCCCCCTTGAGGGGATCTTTTTTTGTCCTTGCGCGTGTTCACAGCAAGCCGGAACGAGCTCATCAACGGTTCCTGGGATGCCATCGTCGTTGGCTCAGGGGCCTGCGGTGGGGTGGCTGCCCTGACCCTTGCCGAAGGTGGCGCCCGGGTCCTGTTGATCGATGCAGGGCCGGATCTGACGCCGCAGACGGCACTGGGGTCGGAGCCTGCCAATTCGATGCGACGGCTGGCGGGGCTGAGCAGTGGCAGTCATCGTCTGCAGGCCCAGCACCCTGGCTACTGGAAAGCCAATCCAAGGCTGTATGCCGATGAACGGCTCCATCCCTACAGCCATCCGCCTGACCGCCCGTTCCTCTGGACCCGTGGCCTGCAGGTGGGTGGACGCAGCCTCACCTGGGGGGGCATCACCCTGCGCCTGTCCGATGAGGATTTCGCTGGTGTCGAATCGCCGGATGGCTTGACCGCATGGCCGATTCGTGCCGCTGATCTGGAAGGGGACTACGTCGCGCTGGAGAGGATGCTGCGGGTCCACGGCCGGCGAGACGGTCTGCCGCAGTTACCCGATGGCGATACACAGGAGCCGTTACCACTGACGACTGCTGAGCAGCGGTTTGCGGCGGCGTTGCGTGATCAACTGGCACTGCAGGTGATTCATTCACGGGGCTTCGGGCCGCATCACCCTGAGCGGGATGGGCCGTGGCCGCGCTCCAGCAGTCGCGGCAGCACCCTTCCCCAGGCCATGGCCACGGGACGGGTGCAGATGCTCTCCGGGCATCTGCTGGAGCAGCTGGTGCTGGAGAACGGCAGCGAACGGGTGAAGGGCGCCGTTGTTGTCGATCAAGCCAATGGCAACCGACGTACCGTCATTGCGGATCTGGTGGTGCTTTGTGCCTCCACCATCCAGACATTGGCTATTCTGCTGCGCTCCCGTGAGCAGGGCCTGAAGGACCCGTCCGAACGGCTGGGTACACGGTTGATGGATCACGTCTCCACCAGCCAGTTCTTCTGCATGCCGGAGCCGTCGGAATCACCTCAGCCGCCGCTTACCGGAGCCGGCAGCTTTTTTCTGCCTTTTGGTCGCCACCTCGAGGGAGCCAATTTCCATGGTGGTTATGGCCTCTGGGGAGGGATCGGTCGCTTTGATCCCCCAGCGGTGCTGCGGCGACGGCCCGGAACCGTGACGGGCTTTCTGATCGGTCATGGGGAAGTGATTCCGCAGGCCAGCAATCGGGTCAGCCTGAGCGGTGCAGTGGATCGCTGGGGCGTGGCCGTCCCTCACATCGACTGCCAATGGAGCACGAACGAAATTGCCATGGTGGCTCACATGCGCCACCAGATGCAGCGATGCATCAAGGCTGCTGGTGGTGAGGCCCTGCCCCTGAAGGATCTGTTCCGGCTGCCCCTGATCGAACCTCTATTGCAGGGTGCTGTGGCCCTATCCGATGGCGCGTCTCCGCCGGGCTACTACATCCATGAAGTGGGGGGTGCGGCGATGGGTGCTGATCCCTCCATTGGCGTTGTTGATCCGTTCAACCGGCTGTGGGCAGCGCCCAATGTGTTGGTGGTGGATGGTGCCTGCTGGCCCACCTCCGCCTGGCAGAGCCCGACCCTCACGATGATGGCGATCACCCGGCGCGCCTGCCTGCAGGCCCTCAGGAGTCGCGGCGGCTGAACAGATCGTTGAGGTATCGCTCGGTGACCGCGCGGTCCTCACAACCGTTCTGGAACAGGAAGTGGGCCAGCGCTGAACTCATCACCCGATATTGATCCCAATGAGGATGCTCGCCGATGAAGTCCTTCATGCCCCGGTACAGCACTTCTGGGATCTCCGCTTCCATGCTCACGTATGCCGGTACTGCCTCAGCACCCTTCTCTGCGACGCCCATTTCATGGCATCGCTCCAAGTGATTTCGATCCATTCAGCCTGTCAATCGCTCTTTGACACCACCAAGAAAGCCACAAGGAGGCGGGATGCGTCAAAGCCAGCGAAAAATTTTCGATCGAGGCTTGAGACAGGATGAGACAGCAGTTCTGATGCGGCTTTGGCGGAGGTCGCATGATCGTGTGGCCAGCTTCCTTACCAGGTGTGTCAGGCCTGTCAACCCGTTGGCGCTGATGCCGCAAAGTCCACAGCCTTCAGGTGGGCCAGCACTTCGTCGCTGCTGGCTGTGGAAAATGTTGCCAAAGCTGTGGAGAAAGATGTAAAGCGACGTTGCGGGTTTGATTGATCAGAAAAACTGATCTTCGCTTTGTCCAGGATGTCGTTGCCGAGAACGGCAGCGATTGACACACAAAACACCGCTGATCTTTTAAGGCTTCGGAAGGAAATCTTTTGATCCCAAAGACCGGGGTCCCATGGGGTGGTCGGCATGGGGGTAGGGGGGGTGATGGTGGTGTTGCTCGCCAGCGTGATCGTGATGGTGGTGTTGATGGGGGATGGGAACACCATCCGGTTGGCAGGCCCCTGTGCACTCCCTCTCGCACAGCGTGCAGCTTTCCGCCAGTCCCTCAACGTGGTGGTGGTGGCTTTCCTGGGCGCGGCCCACGTCCTGTTCGAAGCCCAGCACCTGAGCTCGGTACTTGCACAGGGAGCAGTTCATGGCGGTGTCGCCTCGCAGGACGTCC
>CAJWIC010000206.1 GCA_913040905.1 uncultured Synechococcus sp.
AGCGGCACACACCAGCCATCGCCAGCAGTGACAGCAGGATCAGCAACCGGATCCTTTGGCGTGTTGCTTGTCGGGTCACGACGCCTTTTTCAAAGGTTGGGTAGCAGCACCAGTCGGCAAAACGCTGCAATCGCCAGCAGGCAGATCAAGGTCAGCATGCGGTTGTTCTGCTGTTGTGCCTTTTGCTCGTGCCTGTTCATGGGTGATAGTCGTTCTCCGCCTGGACCTAGCACTGGATCTGACGGCTTTCGGTCGATACCCTGAGCCATCGGCTTTGGCGATGTGACCGCGACACAACCGCAGGACGTTCAACAACGACGGTTGCAGCAGGACAGCATCCAGTTGGGTGGCCGCACCATTTACCTCAATCCTTTTCTGTACTGGCGCCGGTTCGACAGCAATACGGACCGATGGCTGAGGGAGCCGGGCCAGCTCACAGAGGATCAGATCACCACCAACCGTGGTCGTTTTTATCCCGAGCTGGCCTGGGATCAGTTGGATGATCACGCCACCGCCGTTCACGACGGTGCTGTGGAGATGTTTCTCAAAAGCCTGGAGTTGATCAGTACCTTCCATCCCGAGCTGGGTTCAGGCCAGATGCTCGAGGTGGAGCGCAAGATGACCATCACCAAGAAGAAGGCCTTTGAGCGCTGGGTGGATAAGGTCCTTCGTCGCCGAATGCGGGATGAACAGCGCGATCAGCGGCGCTTTGAGCGCAGCCGATTTGTCCGAGCCTGGCGGGAGTGGTTGGAGCTGGAGACCACCCATCGGGCCTTGGTCCCGATGGCGGTGCTGATGGTGCTCAGTGCTGTTGGGGGTTGGTCGCTTGGGGCTGGCCAGGGGGTTTGTCCAACACTGGCTTTGCCGTCAGGACAGACTGAACGCCGTTGAATGGAGCCGATGCCTGACGATGCCGGTCTCAACAATCCCATTGATCAGCTGCGGCTGTCAGTGATGCAAGAGGTTCTCCCCGTTGGTCTTGCCGTGTTGGAGCGTGCCCGTCAGGGGGGGCCAGCCAAGGTCGTCGAGGCCTTCACGACAGGGTCCGACGATCCGATGGCGAACCTTCGGCAGGAGGGAGAACCGGCGGCCCGCAGCGTGCGGGATCAGTTGGATGCGGTCAGTCCGGGGCTGGGCAATCCTGTGATGCCTGTGGATGTTTCTGTGGAGGCTCCCTCCCAGGACCGCGGTGATCTGATCGAGACCATGCAGCGGATTGAGCAACGTTTGCAGGCGTTGAAAGGCCATCTTCAGGGCAACTGAGCCATGGCCGGGATGATGCAGCGGCGACAGGTCGGGCTGCGTCAACAGCCCTTGCTGCTGCTGCTGGTTGTTCTGATGTTCAGCGGCGCCATGGTGGCTCGCCTGGTGTGGATGCAGTTGCTGGAGGGCGCTCGGTTTCGAGAGCTGGCCGACGAGAACCGTATCCGCCTGGTGCCACGCTCGCCGATGCGCGGTCGTTTGCTGGATCGCAAGGGTCGGGTGTTGGCGTCAAGCCGTTTGTCCTATTCCCTGTATCTCGAACCGCGCCTGGTGCGCGATTCGGCTTGGCCCGACCTGCGCGACCGATTGGCTCGTCTGTTGGATCTTGATGCGGATCTGTTGGACCAACGTCGTGAGCGGGGCCCTGATCCAGGTGGTTATCGCACCACGCTGGTGCTGGATCTGAAGCCTGAGCAGGTTCTGCGCTTCCGCGAGCAGGCCCTTGGACTGAAAGGGGCGCAGGTGGATATGGAGATTCTTCGGTTCTATCCCCATGGCAGCCTGGCGGCCCATGCCCTTGGTTACACCCAGCCGATCACCGAGGGGGAATACGACGTGTTGGCCGAGAAGGGCTACCGGATCCGAGACCGTATCGGTCGAACAGGGGTTGAGGCGGCCTACGAGGCGCAGCTGCGTGGTTCCTGGGGTGGGCAGATGCTGGAGGTCAACGCCATGGGTGAGGTGCAGCGCAACCTTGGCGATCGGCCGTCCAAGGCAGGGCGAGATCTCACCCTGACGCTGGACCTTGATCTGCAGCGGGTGGCGGAGGAGGTGCTCGCAGATAAACCCGGCGGTGCGGTGGTGGCCCTGGATGCTCGCGATGGGGCCGTGTTGGCCTTGGCCAGTAAGCCAGGTTTTGACCCCAACTTTTTTTCGAAGCTCATCACCACCCAGAAGGAGTACGACGCGCTCTTCGCCAACCCCACCAAGCCGTTGTTGTCGCGGGCGATGAATCCCTACGACCCCGGCAGTACGTGGAAGCCTGTGACCGCAATGGCGGGAATGGAATCCGGCAAGTTTCCTCCCGACACCTCACTCAAGACAACCGCCTGCCTCACCTATGGAAGCCATTGCTTCCCAGAGCACAACGGGCGAGGTTTTGGCACGATCGGCTATGTCGATGCGCTGCGCCATTCCAGCAATACCTTCTTTTATCAAGTGGGAGTCGGTGTTGGATCACTGGCGTTGAAACAGGCTGCGGACCAGCTCGGCTTTCAGCGCAAGACGGGCATCGAAATCGACTGGGAGGAAAGCATCGGCCTGGTCGGTGATGAGCTCTGGGCCGACCGTGGGCGGGGCTGGGCCGATCCGGGCACGGTGCCATGGATCCCGGAGGACATGGCCAGTGCCTCCATCGGTCAGTCGGTGGTGCAGATCACGCCATTGCAGTTGGCCCGCGCCTACGCGGTGTTTGCCAATGGCGGCTGGCTC
>CAJWIC010000207.1 GCA_913040905.1 uncultured Synechococcus sp.
CAGAGGCCTTGGCCAGAGGAGCGTTATCGCCCCCCATGACCTCCACGAGCTGTTCGTGGACCACCTGGATGAACTTCTGATCCGGGCTGACCCCGCGCACCACCTCGGCTCCGACGGCCTTCTGCCGCACATCGGCAACGAAGTCCTTCACCACCGGAAGGCTCACATCGGCTTCGAGCAGAGCGCGGCGAACGTCCTTCAGCGCCCCCTCGACGTTCGTCTCGCTGATGGTGTCCTGGCCTCTCAGCCCCTTGACCGCATCCTCAAAACGGGCTGACAGCTCATCGAACATCGGGTCGGCTCAGCGAAATCAGTTCATCGATCGTAAAAAGCGGAGCAACCAGCACCTCATCCCTTGGACAGGTATTCGTGCAGTTTCCACTGGTCGCCGTCGCGACCCAGGATGTAGGTGATCGTGAGGCTGGTCGGGTCAGTGCGGTCCACCACGGTGCCGGATTGATCGGTGGTGCTGTCGCTGTAAGCAACCTGAGCCTTCAATTCAATGCGACGCGGCGTACGGCTGACGACCTCGAGGGAGGTCACTGCAGCCTTCACAACCGTGGTGTTGCCAGCGGCGACATCCGCCTCCCGTTGCTGGTCAACCCGATCGATCAACCGCTGTCGCGCCACAACGGGCAGCTGAGAAGGCTGCCCCTGGAGAGCGAGAGCTTTGCTGTCAAGCCAGCCCTGGACCAGCATCCGAAGTTGAGCGTCATCAGGACCATCGCTGCGGAGTGGTTGCAGCTGGGGATTCACCTTGGAGATCTCCGGTTGCAGCGTTGCCTGTGGCGGCAAGGTGGCTGGGTCCTGAACCGACGGTTTGCCTTCTCCGGATTCCTGACGTTCCAGTTCGGGTGACAAAGCCAGCGGAGCCGTTGCCCGGGGTCGCAGCATCACAGCGGCTGCCAGAGCGGCCACCAAACCCACCAGCACCGATGCCACCACCAACCTGAGACGGTTGGTGGATCCAGTGGACGCCGGATCGGGCGAGTCCAACTGGTCCGTCATTGAACCGGCTATGGATGCTCCGTTGTCAGATTCGTCGGGTTGCGATGCGCTGACATCAGCCGTCAGCAAAGAACTCAACCCAGGCTCTGTCCCAGTCGAAGACAGGTTCTGACGGGCCGACTGGCGATCGATGCGATCGACATAAGCCTGCACATCCCGGTCGGCAAACCAGGCATCAAGATCAACTCCGGTGGCATCAACATCCCGGTAGCCGGGGAGCACATCCCGTTCAAGCCAGACTCTGCAGTATTCGCACTGGGCAGCAAGGTGATCACCTGGATGCTCCGCCAGCCAACGCAGGAGCTCCTGGTCGCGGATGGCGCTGAAATGCAGAGACGCCTCTGAGACATTGCCTAGGAGAAGGTCAAGGCAGCCCAGCAGGGGCATCGGATCAAGATCGGATGCCCCCAGTTGCTTCAGCTGATCGCGGGCCTGCTCAAGGAATTCCGGTTTGCGCCGTGAGTAACCGGCGGCTGCCAAGGCGAACACCGCAAGACAACCGGCTTCAACCGAGCCCTCGGCCAACCAGCCGCGGAACAGATCGATCTGCTCCTGCACCGTGAGAAAGCGACGAATCTGCTGAAAAAACGATTCGAAATCCGCCTGCACCATGGATGCATCGGCTGCATCTAGCGTCAGACCATCGGGATCCAGACCTCCCCGATCGCGCACCAGACCATCAAGCAGCGAGATGCCCCGCTGGCGAGCATCGGCATCGGAGAGATCCCGGCTCAGAAGATCCAACACGCGATAGGGAAGCAGATCATCCAGCTCCTGCTGAAGGCTGGCTTGCTGATCGGGCAACTTGCCCATCCTCTGCTGAAGATCAATGCCTTCCCGCAGCAGCTGTGCAGCGGACTCATAACGCCGCTGCTGCTGCTCATCCCGGGCCGCATCCCGGCAGGCGAGGGCCGCCAGCAGGGTCAGATCCGCTTCTCGACCACTGCCGAGGGCTGGTGCCTGAGGTGGCTGAAGACCCTGACGGGCGAGCTGGAAGGCTTCGTGGGCTGATCCGGCCTCCCAGAGCAGGATCAGACCGGCCACTTCGCTGCTGGCAGCCAGATCCAGGCCGACGGTTTCATTGGGATGAGACGCACTCAACGAGAGGAGTGCCGCCTCGTAGTCAGCCCGGGCACTCGAATCGGTCAGCAGATCAGCGGATCGCCGCAACAGCGCCTGACGCTGCAGCAAACCCTCATGGGTGAAGCCATCGTCAGGTGGACAGTCGCTGCGGGTCTGGAGACGCCTCAGGATGGAAGCGGGATCGGCGGAAGGACTGACACCCAGCAGCCGGAAATGATCGATGGGCAGATCCAACGTCCAGAGGTTGCCTGAGGGCGAACTTTAGTCAGTGTCTGGGGTTTTGCCCAACTCACACGGGCTGGCCCTTAAAGTCGCCAGCATTGATTAGGACGGTCATGGGTCAGGACCTTGCGGTCGACAACGCTCCCATCAGCAGCGCGGCCGCCGGTCCCCATGCGGAACGTCTGTCAAACCTGGTGACCGCCCAACGGGCCTCGGTGGACCGGGAGACAGGCCTGGAGCTGTTCCGGGACATGACCCTTGGCCGACGATTCGAGGACAAGTGCGCGGAGATGTACTACCGCGGCAAGATGTTTGGCTTCGTCCACCTGTACAACGGTCAGGAAGCCGTCAGTTCCGGCG
>CAJWIC010000208.1 GCA_913040905.1 uncultured Synechococcus sp.
CCTCTGATCCGTAGTCAGATGCTCTAATCCGCTGAGCTACAAGCGCTGGCGTGAAACCATCAGACCCCATCGAGGGTCCCGACGTCAACTCGCGCCCTCCCCACGCCAGGATCGACACAGTTCCGCATCACATCTCCCGATGCCGATTCGCTGGTACGGACCCGCTGACAAGAACGATCCGACCTACTGCCACTTCGAGCGGATCGTGAATTTCTGCCTGCATGCCGGCATCTTTTCTGCCGTCAACAGCGGAGCCTGGTTCGTTCAGGAGATGCGGCACCCCTTCAGCGAGGGGACCCTGCCATGGGTCACGGGGGGGTGGTTCGCACTGCTCATGGTCCAGCTGATCAGCGTCATCGTGCAACGGCCCAAGGCGGCGGAACCCGCCGACTGACGTCAGGATTGAGGTCAACTCCGCTCACCCGCTGATGTCGCTGCCAGCCTCCGAGCTGCAAGACCTGGAACAGGCTCTTTCCGATCGCCTGTACATCCAGATCAACGGTTGGCATCTGTATCTGGGCGACGCCAAGTTGGCCCGGCCCCTAGCCATTGAATGCAGCGCCCGCATTGACGAAAGCGCCGCGTTGGCTGCCCGCAAAGCCCTGGAAGCCGTCGCCGTTCCGGTCGCCGGGGGGGCCAGCCAACTGCCGCTGGCACGGTTGATTCCTCCTGCCCAGCTGCGGGACCTCGAAGAGATTCTCGAGACCTACTGCCGATAAGGTTGCAGCGCGATCGCACCACCGTGATTTGTTGATCATTGAGGTCACCAATGCACGCGATGTGGTGCGTCAGCGCATTGGTCGCCTGGGGGCACGCCTGATCGGCAAGGTCGTGGACCCCGAGAAACAGGTCGAGGAAGCCTTGATTCAGGAAATGGAGAATGCTTTCCGCGAATTCGGTATCGAAGCCAAGATCACCTCGGTTGCCGGTCCCCAGACCATCGGCCGCGACAGGCTGGAACTCCCGCTGCAGGTGAGGGCCATCAAAGAGGTGCAGTTGGACGACACCCCCTGATCACCGAGGCACTCCATCGATCAGTTCAGGCGCATGCGGCGACGCAGCGCGACGGCGATGTCGGAGATTTCAGCGACACCAAGCGCTGTGCCCGCTCCTCCATAGACGAGCAACGCGAGGCCGGCCGGGAGCGTCACCTCCAGCACCTGACCCAACCAGCTGTCCGGCCAGGCAACACCGGCCATCAACCCCCAGGCGGAGAAGCCAGCGAGACCAGCAGCCAGGAGGAGTCGTCCTGCATCGAGGCCCCACTGCCGCAGGGGCAGCCCCTGAAGACGCCGCTGCAGGGCCAGGAGCAAAACCGCACAGGTGAGAACGTTGATCGCCACCGTGGCCAGCACCAACCCAGGGGCACCGAAGTTGAACGGCGACTGATCGCCCCAGGGCGTTGGCCCCCCAACCAGCAACCAATCGAACAACACGTTCAGCCCGATCCCTGCTGCGGACAGTCGGAACGGCGTCGTGCCGTCACCAAGGGCATAGAACACACGCACCAGCACATCACGACCGAGATAGGCCGGCATGCCGAGCCCGTAGGCCATCAGCAAACCGGTCACCAACTGAACAGCCTGGGCATCAAAGGCCCCCCGTTCGTAAATCAACGCCACGATGGGAGCGCCAAGGGCAATGAACAGTCCCCCCAGGGGCAGCATCGACGCTGTCGAAAGCATCAGGCCCTGGCGGATGCGATGGATCAGCTGAGGGCGATCCTCCGGCGCTGTGAGCCGGGCGAAGGTGGGCAGCAGCGGCACCAGCAGAGCATTGGAGATCAACCCCAGCGGGGTCTGCACGAGCAGGTTGGCGTAGCCGAGTCCGGCGGCAGCGCCGACGAGTCCCGAGGCAAAAAACAGATCGGTGAAGACATTGATCTGCAGCATTCCGGAGGAGAGGGTGGCCGGCCCCATCACCCGCCAGACCTCACGTACACCGGGATGCCGCCAATCCCAGACGAGTTGAAAACGGACCAGCCCCTGGCGCATCAGAGCCGGAAGCTGAATCAGCCACTGCAGCAGAGCCCCCACCAGCGTGGCCGCCGCCAGGACAACACCACCCGTCATCGCAGCAGCCGGCAAGGCGATGTCTTGACCCAGCTGCCACCAGAGCAGTCCGACACCGGCGATGAGCGCCAGGCTGGACATCAGGGGTGAAATCGCCGGAATCCAGAATTCATCGGCGGCATTGAGGGAGCCGAAGCCCAGGCCGATCAAGCCCGCCAGCAACGCCATGGGGGCCATCACCTGAAGCTGCGTGGCGGCGATGGCATGCAGCTCCGGGCTGAGCCCAGGCCCCACCAAAGTGACCAAAGGATCGGCTCCGACCACGAGAACCGCAGTCACCAGCAGAAGCAGGGCGCTGACGCTGGTGTTCAGGGCCGCGAGGATGTAGGCCCCCTCGGCCTTGGGTCGACGGCTCAGCACGCTCACCATGGCGCTGTGGAAGGGACCATTGATTCCTCCCAGCAGGATCAACAGAAACCCGGGCAGGACATAGGCGTAGTTGTAAGCGTCGTAGGCGGCGCCCACACCAAATGCCGCAGCAATCACCAACTGGCGCAGCAGACCCCCGAATTTGCTGAACAGCGTGCCGAGGGTCACCACCAGGGCGATCCCCTTCAGTGAACGCGCCATCACGGCTCCACAACTGGGCCGCATTGTG
>CAJWIC010000209.1 GCA_913040905.1 uncultured Synechococcus sp.
TGCGATGTCGCACCTCGAGCAGGGTGTTCAGCTGCAAGACCAGGTTCAACGCACGCCGCGGACCCTAAAGCGAGCTGCCCTCCGTCGCAGCGTCTCTACGATCCGATCGCCAAGGCTGTGAGCCCGTTAGCTCCGGAAGTCGTTCATGACCCGTATGACTCCCAGCCAGCGTGACAAGGCCGCCGAAGGTCAAGTGTGGCCCGTTGTTGCTGCCTTGGTGTTGTCCGCTCTGCTGGGCACGGCGATCGGTTGGTTTCTCCTCTCCCGAGGGTCTGGATCGAAGCAATCCCCCGTGCCCCTCGCCCAGCCGCGGGATGCCAGTCCGCCATCACAGGATCCAGAAGCGCGTCAGCAGTTGCTGAACCGTCTGCGGGCGCTCCAGGTCGATCGCAACTGGTTCCTCCGCCTGGTGGACAGCAGCTGGCTGAGCCGCTTCCCTGAGCGGGGAGGGCGCTTGCCCTCCGCCTCCGTGGAGGATGCACCGCTGAGGCAGGTCTGGGATGACCTGGCTGAGGAATGGTTGGCTCGGGTCGAGCAGCTGCCGCCTAGACGTCGTGCTCGGCTGGGACAGCTCGAGACCAAGGACTGGGAACAGCAGCGGCAGGTTCTGGTTCAGCGGGACGTTCACCCTCGCGTGATTCAGGCTCTGGTCAGTGCCGCTGCACGCACCCTGCTCCCCGGTGATGTCAGGGGAGGTTCCGCTGAGGAGCCTTATCGGCAGTTGTGGATCGCCGCAGCGATGGAGAGGGTCCAAGGCATCGGGATCGACACGATTTCCGCGCGATCCGGGGAAGCCACCATCCGCTCCCTCAGGGTCCCATCGGCTGGAGCCCGTTTGATCACGGTCGAGGTCCCAGAAGGGACGTCGCTGGTGCTGGGGATCAACGGCACGCCTCTGATGGAGATGACCGTGTTCGGTTCACAAGGGCAGTTGCTGGCGGCCAAGGGACCACTCCGGGTGGTGAGCCTGCCCTCCACGGCTGGTTCACCCGTGCAGGTGCTGGTGGTCAACGACGGCGTCGCCTCCGGAGTGCTGACCCTGTCCTGTCGCGCTGATCCACCACCGATGGCCGTTGAGAAGCCTGAGCCAGCTGATGAACCGAAGGGCTTGGATTCCGATCCGATGGAGTTCGATCCGATGGAGTGAATCAGAAGCGGGCCATCGCCGCTTTCACCTCCTTCTTCGATTGCTTCTCCTTCTCTGCAGCGCGTTTGTCGTGCAGTTTGCGGCCTTTGCCAAGGCCAATGGTGATCTTGATCCAGGAGCCCTTGAGGTGGATGTTCAAGGGGATCAGGGCGAGGCCCTTCTGATCGAGTTGCCCCCGCAGCTTGTCGATTTCACGGCGGTGGGCCAGCAGCTTGCGGGTGCGCAGCGGGTCGTGGTTGAAATAAGCCCCGGCGTGGCTGTGGGGCGAGATGTGCACGTTGTGCAACTGCAGTTCGCCGTTGCGGATCAGACAGAAGCCATCCCGCAGGTTGGCTTTGCCGTTGCGGATCGACTTCACCTCGGTTCCCACCAGTTCGATCCCTGTTTCCAGGGTCTCGAGGATCTCGTACTGGTGCCGGGCCTGACGGTTGTCCGCCAGCATGCGATTAGCTGCGGCTCGCGCTGCGGCTGCGGCTGCTTTTTTTGCTCCCCCCTTGGCCATGGCTGCGGCTGCGTCTCCCGACCCTATCCAGGGCTGGGTACCCTGCCGACATGGCGATCGTTTCCTCCCACGCCGGCTCCTCCGCTCCCCGTCGTGAGCCGGTGCTCGATGCGCAGCGGTCGCCCGAGGAATCGAGCGGACGTCCCGACGATGGGTTGCGTCCCAAGCGTCTGGACGACTACATCGGCCAGGCCGAACTGAAGCAGGTGCTGGGCATCGCCGTTCAGGCGGCCCTTGGTCGTGGTGATGCCCTGGACCATGTGCTGCTCTATGGCCCTCCCGGTCTGGGCAAGACCACCATGGCCCTGGTGCTGGCTGAGGAACTGGGGGTGACCTGCCGCATCACCAGTGCTCCGGCCCTGGAGAGACCCCGGGACATTGTCGGTCTGTTGGTCAATGTTCAGCCCAGGGACCTGCTGTTCATCGATGAAATTCATCGCTTGAACCGTGTGGCGGAGGAGCTGCTCTATCCGGCCATGGAGGATCGCCGGCTGGATCTCACCGTTGGAAAGGGCAGTACAGCGCGCACCCGCTCCCTGGAGCTGCCTCCCTTCACGCTTGTGGGGGCCACCACCAAGGCTGGATCGCTCAGTTCGCCATTGCGCGATCGTTTCGGTCTGATCCAGCGGCTTGAGTTCTACGGCCAGGAGGATCTGGAGGCAATCGTGTCGCGAACGGCTGATCTGCTGAGCGTGTCGCTCTCCGCGGCCGCCTGTCGTCGCATCGCGGGGTGTTGTCGCGGCACGCCACGGATCGCCAACCGTCTGTTGCGCCGGGTTCGCGATGTGGCCTGCGTTCAAGGTCGTCAGGACGCGATTGATGAGGATCTCGTGAGTGAGGCCCTGAGCCTGCACCGCGTGGACCATCGCGGCCTCGATGCCGGTGATCGGCGGCTGCTGGCGCAATTGGATCAGCATCATGGTGGGGGGCCTGTGGGCCTCGACACCCTGGCGGCGGCCCTCGGGGAAGACCCCACAACATTGGAATCGGTGGTGGAACCCTT
>CAJWIC010000210.1 GCA_913040905.1 uncultured Synechococcus sp.
GACCGGTGATCGCTGGCAACTGGAAGATGCACATGACCTGTGCCCAGGCCAGGGATTACCTGGCGGCGTTCCTGCCGCTGATCGCCGAGACCCCACAGGATCGCGAAATCGTTCTGGCTCCTCCGTTCACTGCGCTTTCCACGATGGCGAAAGCCGCAGGAGATACCGTCCTGGAACTCGCCAGTCAGAACGTCCACTGGCAGGACCATGGCGCCTTCACCGCAGAGATCTCAGCCGAGATGCTGCTGGAGCACGGCGTTGCTTACACAATTGTCGGTCACAGCGAACCGCGCAAATATTTCAGCGAAAGCGATGAACAGATCAATCACCGAGCCCGCTGCTCCCAGGCCAAGGGACTGATCCCGATCGTCTGCGTCGGCGAAAGCGATGAACAGCGTGAGCGTGGTGAAGCGGAGCGCGTGATCCGGCGACAGATCGAACAGGGACTGGAAGGCCTTGATGCCAACAAATTGGTGGTGGCCTACGAACCGATCTGGGCCATCGGTACCGGCAAGACCTGCGAGTCCGCCGAAGCCAACAGGATCTGTGGATTGATCCGCAGCTGGGTGGGTGCAACGGATCTGATCATTCAGTACGGAGGATCCGTGAAGCCGACGAACATCGATGAACTCATGGCCATGAGTGATATCGACGGAGTTCTGGTCGGTGGTGCTTCGTTGAAGCCCGACAGCTTCGCCCGCATCGCCAACTATCAGGCCAGTTGAGATGACCCCCTGGCCTCAGGGCTGGAGACGGCGCACTGCCGTGATGGGAGTGATCAATATCACCCCGGACTCGTTCAGTGATGGTGGACGTTTCATCCGGATTGAGGCGGCACTCCAGGAAGCAACACGGCAATTGCGTCAAGGTGCTGACGTGCTCGACCTCGGCGCCCAGAGCACTCGTCCCGGTGCCAAGGAGGTGGGAGCTGAGGAGGAATGCAAACGCTTGCTGCCCGTCCTGACCGCCATCCGCAAGCGCTGGCCCGAGGTTTTGATCTCGGTGGACACCTTTCTGGCCCCCGTGGCCGAAGCGGCACTGGAATGCGGCGCCAGCTGGATCAATGATGTGAGCGGGGGCCGGAGGGATCCAGATCTGCTGCGGGTGGTGGCCGATGCCGGCTGTCCTGTGGTGCTGATGCACAGCCGCGGCAACAGCACAACAATGGACGAGCTCACCGATTACAGCGATCTGATTGAGGAAGTGAAGGCAGGACTGCGGGACCGCACGGACTCGGCCATCGCCGCTGGGATCAAAGAAGATCAGATCATCTGGGATCCAGGCCTGGGTTTCGCCAAGACCCACGAACAGAATCTGAGCTTGCTCAGCAGTCTCGAACAGCTCACCTGTGAACCCAGGCCACTCCTCGTCGGACCGTCACGCAAACGATTCATCGGGGCTGTGCTGGATGAGCCCAGACCCAAAGCTCGACTGTGGGGAACTGCGGCGGTGGCATGCCGTTGCGCCCAAGCCGGCGTTGCACTGGTGAGGGTTCACGATGTCGGTCCGATCGCGCAGACTTTGCGCATGGCATCAGCCCTTTGGTGACCGACACAATCTTCGTTCAGATCGCTGCTTACCGGGACCCTGATCTCCCAGCAACGCTCCACAATCTGGTCGAGCAGGCAGCTCAGCCAGATCGGCTGAGGTTCGGCATCTGTCTTCAGTTAGCGGAAAACGATCCAATGGCTTGGCGGGAACCAGCGTTCCCGGAATCGTCCCACCGTCAAGTCAAGACATTCACAGCGGCCGAAAGTCGTGGCGCTTGCTGGGCACGAAGTCAGGCGCAAGGTTTGTACGCCGATGAGCATTTTCTGCTGCAGATCGACAGCCATATGCGAGCTGTCAAACATTGGGATGACTTGTTGCTGCAAACGTGGAGTCGTTGCAATGACCCAAAAGCAGTTTTAAGCGTTTATCCCAACGGTTTTCAACAACCATGCCAGCTTCAGACCAATACTTTGCCAATCATGGCGGCCAAGGAATTTGATCACTACGGAATCCTGAAATTCCAAGGAATCAGCCGTTACAAACTACCTGAGCAGCAACCGGCAAAACCTCTTCCAAATGCTTTTATTGCTGGCGGCCTTCTGTTTGGGCCAGGTGAGATCGTCAAGAAAGTTCCTTATGACCCATCTCTTTATTTCTACGGGGAAGAAATCAGTATGTCCGCAAGGCTATGGACACACGGTTTCAACATCTACTCACCCGATCAACTGTTGCTCTTTCACCTCTACAAAAGTGGTGGTCCCAATGCTGATCAATCCCCTACGCACTGGAGTGATCACAAGGGCTGGTTTCAGCTGAACCGCCGTTCCCTCATCAGAGTGCATACCCTCCTGGGAAGCCTCTCAGCGGCACCGACAAACCTGCAACCAACAATGGAGGATGTCGACGATCTCAATCATTTCTGGCTTGGAGGAGAGCGATCACTCCAGGATTATCAAAACTGGGCAGGAATCAACTTCAAAAGCCAGAGCATCACAGAGGAAGCTCTGGCCGGGTACTTCCCCCGATCAAGCGACGGGGTCAGTCCGTAACAACACCCTCAATCCGATCTTCAACCTCCTGGTACAGCTCCTGCAGCTGCTCGATGTTTTCATCCGAGGTCTCCC
>CAJWIC010000211.1 GCA_913040905.1 uncultured Synechococcus sp.
ATGAGCGCAGTGCCAGCTACTACTTCCTCTCCTGTGCCTGCACGCAGACCTACACCACGATCAAGCAGCTGAAGAAGGACCTGCCGCGGGTGAAACCGATCGCCATGGCCACCGTGCCGCGGTTGTGGGAGTCGGTGCAGGCCGGTTTCGAGGATGTGCTGAAAACGTTTCCGCCGTCCCGTCAGCGGCTGCTGCGGGCTGCCCTGGCCAACAGCGCAGCCCAGCGCAGGTCGTTGCGGACAGCCCGCAATCTGTTGCTCGAGCCGGTCCCTGTCTTAGGTCGCGTGGTTGCTGCGGCCGCGGCAGTCCTGCGCTGGCCCCTGCATGCCCTGGCGTCAGCCTTGATCTGGCCCAAGCTGCGGTTGCAGCTCAGTGGTGGCCAGCTTGCTTATCCGATCAGCGGGGGTGGTGCCATTGCCCCCCACATCGACGCCTTCTTCGAGGCGGTGGGGATTGAGCTGCTGGTGGGCTATGGACTGACCGAGACCAGTCCGGTGGTGAGCTGCCGCAGGCCCTGGCGCAACATCCGTGGCAGTTCCGGTCTGCCGATGCCGGGTACGGAGTTCCGCATCGTCGATCCCGAATCGGGGGCAGCGCTGGGCTTTCGAGAACGGGGTCGGGTGCTGGTGCGCGGCCCTCAGGTGATGGGGGGCTATCTGGGCAAACCGGAGGCGAGCGCCAAGGTGCTGTCGGCTGATGGCTGGTTCGATACCGGTGATCTGGGCATGCTGCTGCGCGATGGTTCGGTGGCGCTCACCGGGCGGGCCAAGGACACCATCGTTCTGAGCAGTGGTGAAAACATCGAACCGGGCCCGCTTGAGGAAGCCCTGGTGGCCAGTCCGCTGATCGAGCAGGTGATGCTGGTGGGGCAGGACCAACGCCAACTCGGGGCGCTGCTGGTGCCCCGGGTGGAGCCGATCCGTGCCTGGGCTCAGGCGCAGGGCTTATCCGTGCCAGAGGACCTCGGCGGACGACCGGGTGATCCAGCGTTGTTGACCCTGCTGATGCGGGAGTGCAACCGCATGCTGCAGGGGAGGCCTGGGGCCCGTGGTGATGAGCGGCTGTGCGGTGTTGGTCTGGTGGAGCCGTTCAGCATCGACAACGGCCTCCTGACCCAGACCCTGAAGCAGCGGCGTGACCGCATCAGCCGCCGCGATGCCGCTGTGATCGAGCAGATCTACCCCCGTTGAACACCGTTCGGTTCTCCGGTGATTGACCCCAGAGCGCTGCACTGAGACGCTGTCGCCATCTTCAGAAGATCCATGTCCGACGGCACCATCCTCACGATCAAGCGCCCGATCACGGTGCGTGCGGTGGTGACGCCCACCTGGAAGGAAGAAGCCGAACGCGAGATCAGCAATGGCATTGCCAACGCTGATCAGCAACTGGCACAGCTGGAGCAGGAAGGGCAGACCGTGGTGGACCAGCTGCGTCGTCAGAGCGCCAACCCCCTTGATCCCCGTGTGCAGGAGCAGGTGGCCAACATCCAGCAGCAGGTGGCTGGCAAGCGTTCCGAGATTGAAGAGCAGAAGCGCAATCTTCTCCAGCAGCAGTCCCAGGTGCGCGAACTGGAGATGGATCAGATCGTGGAGCAGGGTCAGTTGGAAAGCAGCTGCGAGATCAAGGTCGGCGACAACCTGGTGCAGAAGATGCAGGTGGCCATCGTCGTCAAGGACGGCGTGATCCAGTCGATCGACGAGGCCTGAACACAGCATTCAGCTGACTCGTAAACTCCCCTGATCTGCCCTCTCGGAGACGGTTTTGGCAACCCACGACATCTTCATGCCTGCCCTCAGCTCCACCATGACGGAGGGCAAGATCGTGGAATGGCTGAAGCAACCGGGCGACAAGGTCGGTCGGGGTGAGTCGGTCCTTGTCGTCGAGTCCGACAAGGCCGACATGGATGTTGAGTCTTTCCAGGACGGTTATCTGGCCGCTGTGCTGATGCCCGCCGGCAGCACGGCTCCTGTGGGGGAAACGATCGGTTTGATCGTGGAGACCGAAGCGGAGATCGCTGAGGCCCAGGCCAAGGCCCCCAGTGCCGCGCCTGCAGCGGCAGCGGCGGCTCCCCAGGCACCGGCCCCGACACCAGCTCCAACGGCAACCCCAGCACCTACTGCGGCACCCGTTGCCGCCGCGGTTGCCCCAGCGCCAGCGGTGACGAATGGGCGCGTGGTGGCCAGCCCCCGCGCCAAGAAGTTGGCGTCCCAGATGGGCGTGGACCTCAGCAGCGTTCGCGGCAGTGGCCCCCACGGCCGCATCCAGGCTGAAGACGTGGAACAGGCCAGCGGTCAGCCAATTTCTGTTCCCCGGGTTGCCGAGGGCTCTGCACCTGCTGTTGCCGCCAGCGCAGCCCCTGTGGCTGCAGCCCCAAGTGCTCCGGCCGGCAACAGCTTCGGCCGCCCTGGCGACACTGTTGCCTTCAACACCCTGCAGGGGGCGGTGAACCGAAACATGGAAGCGAGCTTGGCTGTGCCCTGCTTCCGAGTCGGTTACACCATCACCACCGACAAACTGGACGCATTCTCCAAGCTGGTGAAACCCAAGGGCGTCACGATGACGGCGCTGCTGGCCAAGGCCGTTGCCGTCACCCTGG
>CAJWIC010000212.1 GCA_913040905.1 uncultured Synechococcus sp.
CCTTCGGTCTGCGCAACCTGCCCCAGCAACGGGGCGGCCGTTTCTATCAGGACACCGCCGCCTACGGGCACTTCGGTCGCAACGACCTCAAGGCCCCCTGGGAAGACGTGGAGGCCAAAGCCGCCGAACTTCGCAAGAACTGAGCCACACATGACTCAACTGGTGCTCGGCCTGGATCTGGGCACCAGTGGTGTTCGCGCCGCGGTTCTGAATCGGAACGGTGAACTGCTCCACAGCAGGTCAACCAACTATTCGAGCGGACTGGATCAAGCCCAGGACTGGCAGACAGCCTGCAGCTCTCTGATCAGAGAGATCCCTGTGACGCTGCGGCATCGCCTGGCAGCCATCGCCGTCGACGGCACATCGGGAACCCTGCTGCCCTGCACAAGGGACGGCCATGCCCTCGGCCCAGCACTGTTGTACTCCGAGGCCTGTCCAGAACAGGCCCGACAACTGGCGAGGCTGGTGCCCGACGGTTGCCCGGCCGCCAGCCCGAGCGGCAGCCTGGCCCGGGCACTGCGCTTGCTGGAGCGACACCCACAGCTTGAACTGCTGCGGCACCAGGCCGACTGGATCAACGGCTGGCTCCTGCAAGACTGGCGCTGGGGTGAAGAAGGCAACAATCTGCGCCTGGGCTGGGACCTGCAGCAGAACGCATGGGCCGGTTCCGTGACTCAGCAGAGCTGGGCCTCCGCTCTACCGGAGGTGCGTTCGAGCGGAACCGGTCTGGGATGCATCGATCCCTGCATCGCCAACGCACTCGGGGTACCTGCGAATCTGCAGGTGGTGGCGGGCACCACCGATTCCAATGCAGCCGTGCTGGCTGCGAACCCCGGCGACGGCGATGGAATCACTGTGCTGGGAACAACGCTGGTGATGAAGCGATTCACCCGACAACCGATCCAGGGAGCCGGCATCACGCAACACCGGATTGGAACGCGGTGGTTATGCGGCGGCGCCTCCAACGCTGGCGCGGGGGTGCTGCGGTGTTATTTCAGCGATGCTCAACTGGACGAACTCAGCCGCCAGATCGACCCGGACCAGGACAGCGGCCTGAGCTATCGGCCTTTACCGGCCCGTGGCGAACGATTTCCTGTGGACGACCCCAATCTCGAGCCGGTGCTGGAGCCACGGCCGGTGAGTGATGCTCGATTTCTTCAAGGGCTTCTGGAAGGCCTGGCAAGGATTGAAGCCGAAGGCTGGGCGCGCCTGACGGAGTTTGGGGCGGATCCACCACGACGGGTGATCAGCCTCGGCGGTGGTGCCCGCAACCCCCAGTGGCGCAAGATCCGGCAACGGCGACTTGGGATTCCTGTGGTGAGCTGTCACCAACCACCTGCTGCAGGTGTCGCCCTGCTGGCCCTGGAGGCGGTGCGGGAGAGAGAATCCAGCCATTTCGAACTTCCCTAGATGCCGACCAACCTTCGCGATGTTCTGGCCATTGGTCTGTTTGTTGTGCTGGCCAGCTATGTGGGGTTCAGCGCCATTCGGCTTGGCTTACTGCTCTGGCAGCGTTTCGCCTGACATTGCTGCCAGAGTTGGTGATGTCTTCACCTACCAGTCATGGCTGCTGATCCGCTTACCGATGCCGTCAGCGCACGGATCTGCAAACACATGAATGACGATCATGCTGAGGCCGTGCTGGCCTACGCCCATCACTACGGCGGCGTGGTGGGCGCATCAACAGCACAGATGCTGGCTGTCAACGAGACAGCCATGGAGCTCGAGGTGGACGGACAACCCCTGCGCATTCCCTTCGATCACACTCTCACCGACAGCGAGGACGCCCACCGCACCCTGGTGGCCATGTTGCGTGCCATGCCCAAACAGGACGCCTGAGGGGAATCCTTTCAGCAGCATTGCCTACGCCTTGCACCACCAACTGCTGACGCTCGGCCGAAAGCTGCTGATCCAGCCCAGCTGCCGGCTTTGCCGAGCTCCCCTCGGCTCAACGACTGAGGCTGACCCGATCTGCCCGGAATGCCATGAGCGGTATCAGCTTCATTCCCCTGGTCTGCACGGTTCCGCTCCCCTGCCGTGGCATGGCCTTTCCGTTTACGAGGGAGCGTTCCGCAGCCTGATGCTGCAACTCAAACACCGCCCCAACGAGAGGCGACTCTCGGCGCTGATCGGTTGTCTGCGAGCAACGCTGCCTGTACTGACAACAGCCGTGCTCGTCCCCATCCCCAGCTGGAAGCGGCGGCGAGCTAACCCCCTCCCAGGCCTGATTGCCTCGGGGCTCGGCAGGGTCCGCACCGATCTTCTGCAGCGCACCCGGGTTAGCGCCGGCCAACACCACCTCAACCGTCAACAACGGTTGTCAAACCTCAGCGGCGCTTTCAGGGCCAATCTGCATGCACCAGCGATGGAGCTATGGCTGGTGGATGACATCCTCACCACAGGGGGAACAGCGCTGGCCGCGAAACAGGCCCTGCTGGACGGTGGTCATCGGGTCCGCGGCTTGATCTGTTTGGGGCGGACGCCCGCTCGTCGCCTCCGGCGGTGATTTAAGCTGACGTTGTCGCGCAGGCGACGCGCCGGGATAGCTCAGTTGGTAGAGCAGGCGACTGAAAATCGCCGTG
>CAJWIC010000213.1 GCA_913040905.1 uncultured Synechococcus sp.
CAGAGGGCCCCGCTCCTCCACCACCATCCCGTTGGCACCGAACACCATCATCTGCATCAACGGCGTGCCGTTGATGCCCAAGGACAAGGCATCACCCGCCGGCACCTCCACCAGCACCAAACGCGCACCACCGGCAGGGATGCGCAACGACGTGTTGGTGGGTTCGAGGTGGCGCGACTTGAGCCGCTCAATCTCGACGTCATCGAGGCTCTGCATGGCCGCTGCAATCCAGAGCTGACGAAAGGGTTCGGCAGGTTTCCGGCCGTGCATGGACCCCGCCAGCAGATCCTGGGCCCCAGCACTCACCAGCTGTTCCAATACTTTCGGATGAATGTCCTGTTGCAGCAGCCTCTGACGTGACTGCTCCCAGTCCCCAGCACGCAAACCCCCCAACCGGACCCGGGTCGCTGGCGGCAGCTGCTCAATCCGGGCCAGCCATTCCTCTGCCAGCTCGCTCCAGACCCTTCTCAACGGCGCATCCTCAGATGATTCCGTGGGAGGGCTGTCGGCGCGCTCAGGAAACCGGATCAACAGGCTGTCATCCACCAGCTTGAGGAACCAGCCGCGATCCACCTGAAGCGCCCGCAGCCGGCTGAACAGCTGCTGGCGTTGATCGAACTCCGCCGGCGGCAGGCTGACAGCCGGTGCCGAAGCCGCCCCCTCCCTGCCGGTGCGGGGGGCCCTGTCTGAGGTGGAGCTGCGCGAAAGCAGGAACCAACCAATGGCGGAACCAACCAGCGCCGACAAGGCCAACGCGATCACCACGGGCCAGAGGCGACCCTCAGCTCCCTGCTCGCGAACCAAGGCCCGCGGGGTTCGCGGCACCACGGTGGACTCCGGAAGAGTGGACTCCGGAAGGGTGAGCTCAGGCACTGTGGCGGGCAACGCAACCGTTTCCAGGGCCTTCAGCACCTCAGAAGCCTGGCCGAAACGTCGCTCAGGTTGCTCTGAAAGCAGGCGTTCCAGCACCTGACGGAATCCGGAGTCCACCTCCAGGTGCTCCGGCCAGGCCCCTCCCTGGCCTTCCTGACCGTTGAGCAACGACAGAGCGGTCACCCCCAGGTCGTGAAAATCACTCCAGGGGGCATCTGTCGACGAGGCACCCTCCCGCTGCACCCGGCCACCCTCCAGTAGCACCGGCAGACCATCACTGCGGCGACGCAGCAGATGGCGGGGATTCAGATCACCGTGGACCAAGCCGCAACCATGAAACACCGCCAGCACTGGCAGGACCTGGCGCAGCAACAGCAGCACCTCCTCAGCACTGAAGCGCCGCTGCCGCAGCAGCACGTCATAGGTCCAACCGTCCTGCCAGTCGCGCACGAGCCAGAGCACTCCATCCAGCTCCAACAGCTCGCCGCAGCGGGGCAACTGGGAATGCAACAGCGACTGCAACTGCGGCCACACCGCCTGCAGCCGCTGCTGGGCTGCCGGGGTCTCCAGTTGTCGGATGGCCACCGGCAGATCGCCGGCCATCACATCCACTGCACGCCACAGGGATCCCTGCAGCGGATCGGGACCACTCAGGCGCTCCTCCAAGCGGTAACGCTCCACCAGCACCGTGCCGGAACCGCTCAAGGGACTCAGCCGCGTCGATGGGCTGATGGTACCGATGGTGTGCAGCACCCCCTAGGGTCCAAACAGGATTGACCGGGGCCGTGCTGCTGGACACTCTGCTTGCGGTGCGTCGCCGCAGC
This sequence comes from uncultured Synechococcus sp., assembly GCA_913040905.1. The sequence continues at coordinate 1,698 of CAJWIC010000213.1, forward strand.
GAAGCCCTGATCGCGCCGCTGGAACCAGAAGACCTGATGCTCCAAGGGATGGCCGATGCCAGCCCCCCCAAATGGCATCTGGGCCACACCACCTGGTTCTTTGACACCTTCGTGCTGCAGCCCAACGCGCCCGAGCACCAGGCCTGCGACCCGCTCTGGAGCTATCAATTCAACTCCTATTACGAGGCCGTCGGCGCTCGCCATCCCCGGCCGCAGCGGGGCCTGCTCAGCCGCCCGGCCATCGCCGACGTGCTGGCCTGGCGTCAACGGGTGGATGCTGAGCTGGATGCGCTGCTGCAGGATCCGCCTGAGGAGGTTGAGGCCCTGGCGCAACTCGGCCTGCAGCACGAACAACAGCACCAGGAACTGCTGCTGATGGACCTCTTGGATGGCTTCCATCGCCAGCCGCTGGAACCGATCTACAACCCCGAGGCCGAGCTGACGTTGCAGATGGCCCCGGAACAATGGCTGGCCTGCACCGGCGGTTTGACGGAGATCGGCCACCGGGGTGACAGATTTCACTTCGACAACGAGACGCCACGGCACCGGGTGTGGCTGGAGCCGTTTGAGCTGAGCAACAGCCTGGTGAACAACGCCGCCTACGCCGCCTTCATCGCTGACGGGGGCTATCAGCGCCCCGAGCTGTGGATGAGTGAAGGCTGGGCCTTGGTGCAACAGCACCAGTGGCAGGCGCCGCGCTACTGGCGGGAGAACAACCACGAATTCACCCTGGCGGGCCGCCGCCGCCGCGACCCCCAGGCACCGGTGCGGCATCTGAGCTGGTTCGAAGCGGATGCCTATGCCCGCTGGAGCGGTGCCCGTCTCCCCACCGAAGCGGAATGGGAACACGCCCTTGGCCTGCATGGCGCTGCCATGC
>CAJWIC010000214.1 GCA_913040905.1 uncultured Synechococcus sp.
CAGTGGCGCAGGCGCTGCTCTCGTGCTGGGACTGATCGGCGTGATCACCCGAGCGCTCTGGGGCGATCCGCTGGTGGAAGGGCTGCAACGGCAGATTCCGTTGATCTGGTCGCTGGCGGTGTGCGGCGGCATCGGGCTGCTGCTCAGCCAGCTCCATCGCGCCGGTGACCAGACACTGCTGCCGGAACTGCCCGAGACGATCGCCGAACTGCGGGATCCAGGCCATGCTCCGCCACGCAACAACGGCCGCGCCATCCTCAGCGCTGCTCTGGCCCAGGTGGGCGGCGGCAGCATCGGCCCGGAAGCCCTGATGACCCGCCTGGCAGCGCTGATCAGTCAGCGGATCTGGCGGGGGCGAGACCACGACCTCAAGCTGGCCGCCACCGCCGGCAGTCTTGGCCTGTTCGGCTTTCCACTGCTGGGGGGAGCGGTCGTCCAGAGCGACAGACACCGAGATCTGATCGCCCGCTGGATTCCTGGCGTCCTGGGGGGGGTGGCTGGCTTTGCCGCCTTCCATGGCATCGACCAGGCCAGTGGCGGCAGCCTGAAGCGCATCCCCTACAGCTGGCCCAGCAACCTCGGGGAGGATCTCGGCAGCCTCAGCTCGGCTGCCATCGCCGGCGTGGTGGGGTGGGGCCTCGGTTGGCTGCTGCTGCGCTGGCGGAGCTGGCTTGAGCCGCAGCAGCTCCTGGCCCACTGGCGTTGGTGGCCGGCGCTGACCGGGCTGTTGCTGGGCCTCACCATGCACTGGCTGCCCCTGGTGCCCTTCGCTGGCGAAGAGCAACTGCGCCCCCTCCTGGAGGGAATGAACCGCATCGAGCCTTCCGTCCTGATGATCTCGGCCATCATCAAGCTGCTGCTGCTGGGCCTCTGCCTGGAAACCGGCTGGCGCGGCGGCCTGTTCTTTCCGCTGTTCTTCATCGCCTGCGCTGCGGGTGTTGGTCTGAACGAGCTATCACCAGGCCTGGGCAGCCTGGGAAGTTGGTGCGGCGGCATCACCGGCGCGATCTACCTCACGGTGCTGCGCTCACCTCTCCTGGCCCTGATCCTGGGGCTCGGGTTGCTGCAGGGCCATGGCGCGACCGCCGTGCTGGTGGGCATGGCCGTGGCCTGGTTGATCACGCACCGGCCGCAACCGGGTGATGCCCCTCCACCTGGCCTGCAAACACCCGACTCGCCCGAATGTCCGGAGCCTCAATGGTGATCAGATCGTCCCTGGTGAGTGCCTCCGCCATGCGGGCAAACAGCCGGTTGGCCTGCCGCAGTCGGGCCCGATCGATGGCATTGCGGATGGAGCGTGCGTTGGCAAAAAAGGGCAGCTGGCGACGCAGTGTGATGTACTCCGCAAAGGCCTGCTCGGCCTCCGTACTGAAGCGATATTGCTGAGCATCCAGCAGCAACCTGGCAATCGCCATCAGATCGCCATCGCTGTAGTCCGGAAAATCAAGATGATGGGCCACCCGTGAGGAGAGCCCGGGATTGGAGCTGTAAAAGCGATCCATCCGATCTTTGTAGCCAGCGAAGATCACCACCACATCGCCACGTCGGCTCTCCATCTCCTGCAGCAGGATTTCAATCGCCTCCGCCCCGTAATCCCGTTCGTTGTCTGGTTTGTAGAGGTAATAGGCCTCATCAATGAACAACACACCCCCCTGGGCACGCTTGAGCATCTCCTTGGTCTTGGGAGCCGTGTGCCCCACGTACTGCCCCACCAGGTCATCGCGCGTAGCCGTCACCACATGGCCTTTGCGGAGGTAGCCGAGGCGGTGCAGGATCTGTGACATCCTTTGCGCCACCGTGGTCTTTCCCGTCCCGGGATTACCCGTGAACGACATGTGAAGGCTGGGCGCAGTGCTAGGCAGTTCCAGCTGCTGCCGTGCCTGATCCACCAGCAGCAACGCCGCGATTTCTCGGATCCTGGTTTTCACCGGAACAAGTCCGATCAGCTCCTGATCCAGCTGTTCCAGGACCTGTGCGACACCGGATTCGGCGTAATTGGCCGCCAGATCAACCGAGGAGGGCATCGATCTGGGCGGCAAAGGCGTGGTCGGCTTCGCTCAGCTGCGCCTCGTCACCATCGGCCTCGGGCCGGAGCGTGATGTTCACGTAAGTGCTCCCGAAACTGATGTCCGGAAAGCGTTGGGTGGCCTCGCTGTGCTCACCGAGTTTGTCGAGGAAATCCCGGGTGGAGCTGTAGCCATCGAACTCGAAGCGTCGCTCCAGACAGACCGGACGCTTGCGTTCCTGCCACTGAGCCATCGTCGTTGGAGATCCTGCTGAAAACCTAGAGGAGCGCCACCCGCTGGCAGCCCATCAGCCGTGCCGACCACGTCTCGGCGTAGGCACGGTTGGCAGCCTGCTGATCAGGGTCATCGGTATCCAATGGATGCGGCATGGTGCCGGCGATGGCGCCGTTGGTGACGCAGAACATCGACTTCTGGAAACTGACGCAGATCTGCACATGCACGTCGGTCTGGCCCCGTCCGTTGGCGTCATACCAGCGGCTGAGCTCGTCCGGCAGATGGCGATACATGTCCTGCATGCACAGGCTCGGTGGAATGCCCGCCCC
>CAJWIC010000215.1 GCA_913040905.1 uncultured Synechococcus sp.
CCAGGGGGATCGGGTCATCTGCTTGATGCAGTTCCTCGGCAAGGTCGTTGACCAGGGCTTCGATGGCTGGGGTGTACCGGCCCAGGGCTGCACTGGAGAACAGCTGGCCCACCACTCGCCGTCGCGCTTTGTGGTCCGCGCCGTTGCGATTGGCCAGAGACCTGCTTCCCAGCAGCTGTCGCACACTTTCCGGCCACCAACCTTGAAGGCAGTCTTCCTGCTTGAGCAGATCGCTGACGGCGCGTTCACCACGAATGAACACGATGCGCTGAGCCAGCAGTCTGGTTTCGAACACATCGCCCAATTCGCTGAAGCGACGCTGGCTGAAGGACGGATCCCGGAAAAATGCCATGGTCTCGCCGAGGCCCGTGATCGCACCTGTGCTCGGCAAGGCTGCGGCGGTCATCGATCCAGATGCGTGGTTGCGGTCACGCTATTGGCACGATTCCTGGATCGACAGCGGTTTTGATTGGGCTGTTGATCAAACGGATTTGGATGCAGACCGTTGGGTGTCCTGAACCATCACCTCACGGCACACTATGACCACAACATGCAGGGTATTCGGCCCATGCTGAAGACAGTTTTTCCATCCCTGGCGGCATCTGCTCTGGTGATGCTCGGTGGTGTTGGCTTCGCCGGGGAGTCAACCAGCTCCAGTGATCAGGCTTCAACCGAGGCACCATCGACGAACGCCAAGATCGAAGCGATCTTCAGCGGCAGTAAGACCCTCAACGGCACCGATCTCGTCTACCCCGAGGGCAAACCGGAATTGCGAATGTTCCGCGTTGAACTCCCTGCAGGCGGCAAGATCCCCTTGCACACCCATCCGGCTCCGATGCTGGTTTATGTGCAGGCCACCGATTCAGGTGAATTGCTCAACACCCGTGTGCAACCGGATGGCCGTGAGGTGAGCAGCGTGTTCAAGCCAGGTGAAAGCTTCATTGAGGGTGCCTCAGAACCCCACTACGTGGAAAACAAGGGGGACACTCCCACGGTGGTCTGGGTGATGGTGGCGTCTGTGGAAGGTCTGCCGACCACGGAGTGGATCAAGTGATCTTGAACCTCAGGCACTGATGCGGTTCATCGCCAGTTGCATGCGGGCCTGCATCGGCAGCGCTGGCATCGGGATGGTTTTCAGAAGTTGACGTTCTGCGCGGGCAGATAACAGGGCATTGATGTCATTGCCCTGTCTGTCTTTGTAGCTGTACGTTTCCAACGTGCTGGGATCGATGTTGGCTGAAATTTTGTTGCCGTCTCGAAGTAAAAATTTGGCCATCACTTTATTTAATAGCCGCCATCAAAGCACGCGTGGACAATGAACTCGGCTGTTTGTTCAGACCTCACGACATCCTCTGATGACGCTTCGACGTGAAGTCCACCACGTTGCTGGTTTCCAGGCCCCTGAGGACCAGTCGGGTCGCTTCATCGGCACTGATCCAGCGCACAAGGCCTGTATCGCAGTCAGCGACCTGGAACAGCGTCGGCACGCGCGGATCTCGTGCTCCTCCATCCATATGGATGATCCAGCCCATCCACCAGTCGGCGCCAGCACCGGCGTCGGTTGAAAGCGGCTCAACGAGCACCAGGTCTCCAACCTTGAAGCCGAGGAACGGTGCTGCTTCTTTGCTTGCCAGAGCCATGCCATGCCGCATTGATACAGGTGTACTGGTTCTAGCAGGGGTGGTCCGGGCTGTCAGGGGTGATTGTGCTCAGCTGCTCGAGCCGCATCACGCCAGGGATAGCGCCCGTAGCGTTGCAGCTGCTCCAGGTTGCGTTGTGCCAGGTCAGCCGTGGCCTGGTCCACGTGGATCTGCAGCAGGGGGATCGCCCGCTGCAGCACGGCGGCGTTTTCGCTGTGCAGCAGCGGCATCAGCCAGAACTGGCGCCTGGCCCGTTGCGGTTCCAAGCCGATCCAACCCAGCGCGAGGGCCCGCTGGCTCAACTGGAGCGCACGTTCATCGCCGGCAAAGGCTCGGGCCTCGTCGCGCCAGAGCTGACGGCTGAACTGATCCAGCAGCAACACCAGGGCAAGACACGGAGACGGCTCCGCCTCCCAGCTCTTCAGGCCACCGGCCATCGCCTGCTCCACCAGCGGGCCGAACCGTTGGCGCACCTCCAGATCGAACGCCTCGCTGCGGCGAAACCACTGCCAAGGTCGGCATTGCTCGAACCAGAAGTCGAGGATCGCCTCGTGCATGGGTCAGCTCGGATCGATCAGCAACGTTGAAAGCGCACGATGCTGCGGGTCATTCCCTTCTCGGGCCAGTTGGGCATCACCCGCCATGGCGTGCTGACGATCAACTGATCGTTTTCCACCCGGTAAAAACGGGTCTGTTCGGTCCCGACCCAGGAGGGATTCCAGGCCACATCCACCCGGGTGATCCAGCGATCCCCCTCCAGCCGGTAGCTGCCGGTGTAGGCAATCATGCTGTTGAGCAGATCGGATCGCTCCTCTGCCGTGGTGGCGGGTTGGCGGCCCTGGGCGGAAAGGGTGAAGGACAACCGACCTTCGGCGGTGAAGATCACGTAACCCGTGGGG
>CAJWIC010000216.1 GCA_913040905.1 uncultured Synechococcus sp.
TCAGGCCGGCGTAGATCACGCCGCGGTAATCGATGCCGCGTTGGCGCAGGGCCTTGAGGGTGGGCTCGAGCACGATGCGACGCACCTCGGCCAGCCCGTCGGCATTCAGCAGTGGAGCGGGGGCATAGGCGCCCATGCCGCCGGTGTTGGGCCCGCGATCGCCCTCCTGCAAGCGCTTGTGGTCCTGGGCCGGCGGCAGCAGCACCATCCGCTCTCCATCGCAGAGGGCAAACACCGACACTTCAGGGCCTTCGATTCGCTCCTCCAGCACCAGCTGCGAGCCCGCCGCACCGAAGCGCCCTTCGAAGGCTTCGCGGATGGCGGTTTCCGATTCCTCAATGGTGTCGGCCACCGTGACGCCCTTGCCGGCGGCCAGGCCATCGGCTTTGACCACCAGGGGGCGTTTCACGTCCCGCAGTACCGCCAGGGCCTCCGCCTCACTCGCCACCGCCCAGTGGCCGGCGGTGGGGATCCCGGCCTCCTGCATCAGCTGCTTGGCCCAGGCCTTGCTGGCCTCCAGTTGGGCCCCCTCGGCCCCTGGGCCGAAAACGGCGAAGCCCGCATCGCGCAGGGCATCGGCCACCCCAGCGGCCAGGGGGGCTTCCGGACCCACCACCACCAGGTCGATCGCGTTCTGCTGGCAGAGGGCGATCAAGCCAGCGCTATCGGTTTCGGCTATTGCCTGCGCGCTGCCTTCCGTGCCGCCGTTGCCGGGGGTGATCCAGACGGTGTCGAGGCTGGGGCAACGGCCCAGGGCCCAGGCCAAGGCCTGTTCCCTGCCGCCGCCACCGACGACGAGGGCACGTTGAAGTGCGGGCAGCGTGCTGGGACGGGTGGACGAGATGGCCATGGTTGCGGAAGGAACGGTTTGGGCCTCTTAGGTTTTCCTTTGTAGACCGCAGCCCGTCATGGGGACCCCCCTTTTCCCCTTCGCCCTCACCCTTCTGGCTGCTGTTACGGCGGCACCCGACCCCCAGGTGATGCGCAAGGAACGCTTTCAGACCGTTCTGGCTGGCATGGATGTGGCCGCGGCGGGGCAGGCCTGCCTTGACGCGCGCATCGTGAATTCCGATCAGCGTCGCCAGGCCGTGCGCGATCGGCTGCTGGCGCTGCATCCCGTGATTAATTCGTTGGAGTTGGTGCTGGCCAACGCCGAAGCCTTGATGAGCTGCGGTGCCCCCGAAGCGACGGCGGTGGTGCTCAACCGCTACAGCCCCCGGGCTGGTGAGGAGCGGCGTCAGTGGTTGTTGCTGCGATGGCGTGCAGCAGCAGCAGCCCTGGATCATCGTCAGGCGGCTTTGGCTCTGCGCCGTTTGGTGGCCGGGAACCTGACCGCCCTAGATGCACCGCTTATGCAGGGGCAGGTGAACGGCCTGGATCAGCTGGCTCTGCATGAGGCGGCCCAGGGCCGCGAAACGGTGGCGGTGGCGGTGCAGCTGCAGGGGGATTTGAGAGGTGTGCAGGGGGCGAGGCGGATGGCGCGGGCGGCGCAATGGATGGTTGCCGATCAGTTCGAGCAAGCGGATCAACTGCTGGAAACCGCCTTGGACCAGGCGGCGGCGGCGGAGGCTTGGGGCTTGGCGATGGAGCTGTTGCGCCAACAGCTGCAGATGCATGTGGCAGCTGGGGGCGACGGCGCGCGGCCGCGGCAGCGGATGGAGCGGTTGGCCGCGGTGCTTGACGACCGCTATGCCCTTCAACAGCTGCAACCGGAGAACACCCCCGATCCCCTGTTGCGTTCACCGCGGGAGCCTGGAGGTCATGCTGATGTAAGACCGACTGCCGATGCACCGTCGCCATGACGCCCGATCACGGAGAGCTGCTGTACGAAGGCAAGGCGAAGCGGGTGTTTGCGAGCGCGGATCCCAACCGGGTGCTGGTGGAGTTCAAGAACGACGCCACGGCCTTTAATGCCCAGAAGAAAGCTCAGCTGGACGACAAGGGTCGGCTGAACTGCCAGATCTCGGCACGGCTGTTTGAGCTGCTGGAGCGTGAGGGGGTGCCAACCCACTACTGCGGACTGGCAGGGGAGACATGGATGCTGGTGCGACGGGTGGAGATCATTCCCCTCGAGGTGGTTCTTCGCAACATCGCCACCGGATCGCTCTGCCGTCAGACGCCGATCGCTGAGGGCACTGCCATCGAACCCGCCCTATTGGATCTTTATTACAAGGACGACGCCCTTGGCGATCCGCTGCTGACCGAGGCCCGTGTCCAGCTGTTGGGGGTGGCGGACCCAGCACGACTGTCAGCGATTGAACAACTGTCCCGTCGCGTGAATGCGCTGCTGCTGCCCTTTTTTGAGGGGCTTGATCTGCAGCTGGTGGATTTCAAGTTGGAGCTGGGGCTGACCTCCGATGGAACACTCCTGCTCGCCGATGAGATCAGCCCTGACACCTGCAGGCTCTGGGACCGCCGCAACAGCAATGCCGAGGACCGAATTCTGGATAAGGACCGGTTCCGCAAGGATCTTGGCGGGGTGATGGAGGCCTACGGGGAGGTCCTCAAACGGG
>CAJWIC010000217.1 GCA_913040905.1 uncultured Synechococcus sp.
CATCTCGCCGCCGTCGGCATCCACCCAGGCGTTGTTGCTCATGTTCTGCCCCTTGAAGGGCAGCGGTTGTTCGCCGCGGCGGCGCAGCACCCGGCAGAGGGCAGCGGTCATCAGGGATTTGCCGGCACCACTGGAGGTCCCCAGCACCATCAGCGGCCGTTGAAGGCTCAAAACGGCCAGCGGCGCCGCAGCGCCTGCCGCAGGCGGTTGTTCCAGCCCGCTGGCTGCTGCAGCGCAGCCGGGTTGCCGTCGAGCAGGTCCCGTCCCAGGGGGGTGAGCCGGAAGCGACTGGTGAGCCCTTGGCCATCCACTTCCCGTCGCAGTACGCCGACGGTGATCAGCCAGCGCAGGTGGTCCTCCAGCTGTTCCCCATCCCGAGGCCAGAGCGGACCACGGCCGAAACGTGGCCGGTCGTGCCAGATGGTTTCGGCATCCAGGCCCCGCTGCTGCAGCTCGCGATAAAGAGCCTCGCCGAAGGGCAGGCAGCACATGGAGCGCAGGGCGCGGGCTTTGCTGCGGTGATCGAGAAGCTCGGTGGGATGCTCGATGGCGGAATCTCCCAGTGCTGGCAGCCTACGGAGTGTTCCCGCCGGAGTGATTCGATGCTCCTTCTGGCCTCCGCCTCGTCGGCCCGCCGCCGGCTGCTTGAACTGGCGCAGATCCCCCATCGCGTGCGTGTCAGCGGTGTGGATGAGAGCACCATTGCGAACGACGATCCCGCCCAGTTGGTGCAGCAGTTGGCTTCAGCCAAGGCCACCGCCGTTTCGGACGGAATCGAGGCCGACATCAACGTGGTTCTGGGCTGCGATTCGCTGCTGGTGTTCGAGGGGGAGGTCTTTGGCAAACCTCAGGATGCTGCGGAGGCTGCCTCCCGCTGGCGGCGCATGGCCGGTGGTAGCGGCGCCCTGCTCACCGGCCATGCCCTGCTGGTTCGAGGCGGTGAGGATCGAATCGCCTGCATCAGCACCCGCATCCATTTCGCAGCGCTCACCGAGGAGGAGATCCAGGCCTACGTCGCCACCGGAGAGCCGCTGCACTGCGCTGGTGGCTTTGCCCTTGAGGGCCGCGGCGCTTCCCTCATTGCCGGCCTGGAGGGCTGCTACTCGAATGTGATCGGCCTGAGCCTGCCATGGCTGCGATCCGTTCTTCGGGACATCACAGTGAATCCGTCGACGTCAGGTTGAATCGTGTTGCGTCTCCGACGACGCCTGGGGAACTGGCCCAGGCCCTGAGTATCGGCGTGCTGCCATCGGTGCGAACCACGTGACCCTGCGACGACTGATGCGGAGTGCCGTTCTGGCGGTCCTGCTCACCTGGGCATTTGCCTCAGTGGTGGGCGCTTCAGTCGATCAGTCGCTGTTGCTGCTGTTTGGGGGCTTGCTGATTGGCGTGCATGCCTTGCTCGGTTATTGCCGTTACCACCGTCGGCTCAGCGCCGTGTTTCGCATGCAGGAGCTGTCGGATCAGGATTACGAACGCATCAAGCAGGCGCGTCACCAGGATGATGCGTCATCAAGGTGAATACGTCATCACAGGTCCTTGCGGTTGTCGAGATTCCGTCTCACCAGGGTTTGTGTCAGCCAGAGCAGGCTGAGAAAGCCTGTTGCCACAAGCATGAGCTCCATCAATTGACCTCGCGCCCTGTCCAGTCAGATCCAGCCAGTTTCCAGGACTGTCCTTGGCTGCTGGTGGATGACCCGCGGGATTGTGATCGTTCTGTTGTTGATTCAGCCGTCAGCCGGTCGAAAGGCCATCAAAAAGCCCCCTCATCGTGAAAAGAGGGGGCTCAAGCTCAGGCGATCCCCATCACCCGGCCGACGAGCCAAAAATAGTGCTTTCTGGCTGCCCACTCTGAAAAATCCACCAGATCTAGTGGGTTTTCTGTAAAGACTTGAATCGCCGCCTTGACACTCCACAGCCTGTGGATAGTTTCGACGTGCCTTTCGTTGCTCTCGATTCAAGAAGGGCTGGCAGGACTGGGTTTCTGAGCTAGACTGTGGATATCCCCATCACCCGGCCGCCCTCCGTGGCGGCTTTTTTGTTACGTCGTCGCGGGTTGCAGCGGGTGCAGACACCAGATCTGGTGTCGTTGCCGAACCGTCTTGATGCCAGGGCAGCTTCAGTTCATCCACAGGGACTGGAATGTTCTGGGATAGCCCTCTCTCATGTTCATCGAGGCTTCACGGATGAAGTCAATGCAGGCCTTGGAGCCGTCAAACGACCGTGCTGCCACCACTGCGGCAAAGGCTTCTGCGTCAGTTTTGCCTTCCGTCAGAGCTTGATTCATAACCACAACAGCATTGACGGGCTCACAGCGGCCGATCCACTGTTGAGGTGCTGGAGATGTCTGCGCAAGGACAATGTTGACCGCTGTGGAGAGAAGGAGCGGAGTCAGACTTGTCATCAGGGTGACTTGATCAGAAGAAACTGATTGTTGAGCTCAGGCGCTGATTAGGGTCTCCTGAGAAAGTGAATCTGGAGTCAGCCTCAAAAAAGGAGACCCGCT
>CAJWIC010000218.1 GCA_913040905.1 uncultured Synechococcus sp.
CACAGGTCATGTGCATCTTCCAGTTGCCAGCGATCACCGGTCTGCGCACGCCTTCAATCCTTGACTGATCTGCGGGCCAACTTACGGCGTGGTCGTGGATTCCCCCTCAACAACGGACTCCTCGCCGGCAAGCACAACGCGATCTCCCGCCACCAGTTGCCGGCCACGACGGGTCTCCACCGCACCGTTGACGCGTACGTCACCGCCCTGGATCCGCTGCTTGGCCTCACCACCAGTGAAAACCCAGCCCTTCCATTTGAGGTACTGATCCAGCTTCATCGGCGGCAGATCAACAACACGACATTGATACTGTGCCGCCATGCTCACCCCTTCCCAGGCCGGCTTCCGGCGCCTCCTCCCCCTGCTGAGACCGCACCTGCGTCAGCTGCTGATGGGGGGGGGCTGCATGGTGATCTATGTGGGCAGCTTCCCTCTCCTGGTTCGTCTCGCCGGAGATCTGTTTCCTGCGCTCGGTTCACAAGATCTCAACCGTGTGCTGCAGCTGATCGGTCAGGGTGTGCTGATCTTCGCGGTTCAGAAGCTGGCGCAATTCGGCCAGGACTCACTTCTGGCTGATCCTGCCCTTCAGGTCAGTCAGCGATTGCGGCGGGAGCTGTTCAGCACCCTCCAGACCGTTGAGCTGGGTGCACTGGAAAAGCTGTCCGCCGGCGATCTCACCTACAGACTCACCGAGGATGCCGACCGCGTCAGCGAGGTGCTCTACAAGAGCATCCACGACACGGTGCCCAGTGTTCTGCAACTGCTCGTGGTTCTCGGAACCATGGTGTGGCTGGACTGGAAGCTGACCCTGGCGATCCTGCTGCTGGCACCGCTGATCGTCTGGTTGATCAGCCTGTTCGGGGCCCGGGTGATGGTGGCCACGGAACGCAGCCAGAAAAAAGTCAGTGAACTGGCTGGTCTTCTTGGGGAGGCGATTGAGGGGCTCCCGCTGGTGCGTGCCTTTGCCGCTGAACCCTGGCTGCAGGATCGATTTGAGCAGGAAATTGACCAGCATCGCCAGGCCAGGCAGCGCACCTACAACCTGGTCGCCCTGCAGCATCCCGTTGTGGGGATCATCGAGGTGCTCGGTCTGTTCTCGGTGCTGGGCTTGGCCGCCTGGCGGATTCAGAGCGGTGATCTCGACATCGCCGGCCTCAGCAGTTATCTGACGGGTCTGATCGTTCTGATCGATCCCATCGCCCACGTCACCAATAACTTCAATGAGTTCCAGCAGGGTCAGGCATCCCTGCGGAGACTGCGCGAGATCGAACGGGAACCGCGCGAGCCGGTGGATCCCTTTGACGCCGTGACCCTTGGTCAGCTGCGGGGTGATCTCCGCTTGGAGGGTGTGAGTTTCGCTTACAACGCCGATGATCCGGTGCTGCAAGGGGTGGACCTGGATGTTCCGGCGGGGACTGTGATGGCCCTGGTTGGACCGTCCGGAGCAGGCAAAAGCACATTGTTTTCCTTGTTGTTGCGCTTCAACGCCGCCCAACAAGGCCGAGTCCTCCTCGATGGTCACGACCTTTCCAGCCTGCGGGCCAGGGATCTGCGGCGTCAGCTGGCCCTGGTTCCCCAGCGCACCACAGTCTTTTCCGGTTCCATCGCCGAGGCGATCCGCTTCGGACGCCAGGCCACCGATGCCCAGGTGATGGAGGCCGCCATTCTGGCCAATGCGGATGGCTTCATCCGAGATCTGCCTGAGGGTTACAACACCCTGTTGGAGGAACGGGGCACGAATCTGTCTGGCGGCCAGCTTCAACGCATTGCGATCGCCCGTGCGGTGCTGGGTAATCCAGCTGTCTTGCTGCTGGATGAAGCCACCAGTGCTCTGGATGCCGAAGCCGAAGCGGCTGTTCAGCTCGGGTTGCGAAGGGCCATGCGTGGACGGACGGTTCTGGTGATTGCTCACCGCTTGGCCACGGTGCAGGAAGCCGATCAGATCGTGGTGCTTGAGAGGGGGCGCATCGTTGACCGCGGCACCCACGACACCCTGATGCAACGCGGTGGTCGCTATCGGGATCTGTGCGAGCGCCAGTTCATCCGTGATCTGCAGAACGGCTGAATCCCCCTACGATCAGCCCGCCGGTTCCAACCATCCCGGCTTTGAACGATGACCGACTCAGCAGCCAACAACCCCAATCCCGTCCTGACCTTCGAGGGAAAGCGCTACGACCTCAACACCTTGCCCGATGAATTGAAAGAGCTGGTGCGTGGCATGCAGGTTGCCGATGCCCAGCTGCGCATGCACGAGGACACCCTGAAGGTGCTGGCCGTCGGTCGTCAGAGTCTGGCCATGCAACTGAATGAAAAGCTCAAGACGGTGACCCCCCTCCCCGAAGGCCAGGGCTGAGGCCGGCATTCGCCGAGGTGCTTGTGACTATCGGTTCAGTGTTCGAACCGATAGTCCTTGGTGAGTTTGATCACCGTTCCTGACAGCAGCAGCAGTGCCACGAGGTTGGGCAAGGCCATCAAGCCGTTCAGGGTGTCGGCGATGGACCACAC
>CAJWIC010000219.1 GCA_913040905.1 uncultured Synechococcus sp.
CTCGATGGCATGGAGGTGACCCAGTTCACGTACTTCCAGCAGTGCGGTGGGATCGACTGCAAACCGGTGTCGATCGAAATCACCTATGGCCTTGAGCGCCTGGCCATGTACCTGCAGGACGTTGAGAGCATCTGGGATCTCAGCTGGAACGCGGAGCGCAATTACGGCGACATCTGGCTTCCCTTTGAAAAGGGGCAGTGCCACTTCAACTTTGAAGGATCGGATCCAGAGCGGCTGAAGCAGCTGTTCGCCATCTATGAAGCCGAGGCCTCTGATCTGATCGAGAAGAAGCTGCCGGCCCCAGCGCTGGACTTCGTGCTCAAGTGCAGCCACACCTTCAACCTGCTGGAAGCCCGCGGCGTGATCTCCGTCACCGAACGCACCGCCACCATCGGCCGGATCCGCACCCTGGCCCGCAAGGTGGCTGAGGCCTGGCTGGCGGAGCGGGAAGAGCTGGGCTTCCCGCTGCTGAAGGGGGGAACGCTTGCGTCAGCGGCTTGATGCCCTCTGCCCCGTTTCCCCTCCGTTCAGACCTGCGCACTGCTGCTCTGTCTGACCCTGCTGCTGCGGGGTCTGCTCTGGGTTGCACCTCTGCCGCCATCGTCTGATCCATCCCGGGCGATTCAGGAAGATCGCTCGGTTGTGACGTTGACCGGTCGGCTGCTGGCGGATGCCCGACGGTTTGATGACGCCTGTTCCGCTCTTGTGGCGGTGGAGTGGCTCGATGGGGTTCGTCGTCAGGGACGCACGGAACTTCAACTCAGGCACTGTCCGGATCCACCCCGCCAGGGTTGGCGTATTCAGGTTCGCGGGCCGCTGCAGCGACCCGCTGCCGGCGTCCACTTCCTGTTGCCTGGTCCGGCAGAACGCTTGGCGGCCCGGGGCAGCTGGAGTCAGTTGCGAGCCAACGACATTGCCGTGCTTGATCGGCCCTGGACCCCCATCGCCGATCTGCGGCGCCAGATCGCTGGCCGTTTCCAGGCCGCGGCTGGAGCAGAGCAAGGGGGGCTGCTGGCGGCGCTGGTGCTGGGTAGCGCCCAGGTGCAGCTTCCCGAGGATCTTCGCCAGGCCTTCCGGGTGGCTGGGCTATCCCATGCCCTGGCGGCCTCAGGCTTCCACCTGTCCGTGCTGCTGGGTGCGGCACTGGCGCTGGGTCGCCTGTTGGGACGTTCCTTTCGACTTGCCCTGGCGGCGTTGGCGATGTTGATCTTTCTGGTCTGCGCTGGAGTGCAACCGTCCGTGGTGCGGGCTGTGCTGATGGGGGCCACGGCGCTGCTGATCCGAGAGTCCGGCGAACGCAGTCGCGGCTTTGGGGTGCTGCTGCTCACCCTCAGCCTGATGCTGCTGGTGCATCCCGCCTGGGCCCGCTCGATCGGTTTCCAGCTCAGCGCTGCCGCGACGGCAGGATTGATCCTCACGGCCCCTGGCCTGGAGACGTGGTGGGCGGAGCGGTTGCCAGCGCGGTTGGGCTGGCTTGCCCCAGCCCTCTCCGTGCCGCTGGCCGCCATGGCCTGGACCTTGCCACTTCAGTTGTTGCACTTTGGCTCAGCTCCCCTCTACGCCCTGGTGGCCAACTTGTTGGCGGCTCCGCTGCTGGCTCCGTTGACCCTCTCGGCGATGGGTCTGGCCCTTGCGTCATTGGCGTTGCCTGCGGCGGTCTTTCCGCTGTTGGCCTGGCCCGTGGCGCAGCTGGCCGCTCTGCTGATCGCCATCGTGCGCTGGATCAGTCACTGGCCCGCCGCGCGGTTGCTCACCGGTCATCCACAGCCCTGGGTGGTGGCGTTGCTGGTGATCGGGCTGCTGCCGTGGCTGTTGCCTGATGGGGGGCGCTGGCGGCGAATGGGACTGGTGCCGTTACTGATGGCTGTGCTGGTGCACGGCCATGTTCAGTTAGCGGATGGTGTGGTGGCTGTAAAGCGCGGTCGGCAGCACTGGTTGCTTGCACGGCATCAGGGCCGAGCTGCTCTGGTGAGCACGTCCGCTGTTGCCAGCAGTTGCCGGATGGCCGGCCGCCTGGCGGATGTCCATGGCCATGGGCGCCTGGACTGGGTGATGCTGCTGGATCCCGTGGCCAGTGAGGTGATGGCCTGCTGGCAGGGGTTGGGGCATCGGGTGGTCGCACCCCAGCAGGGACGAGCTGGTCTTGCCGTCGGTCAACGCCTGCACAGCGATGGGCTGTCCCTGGAGCTGCTGACGGATCGCGGCCAGGCGATGTTGCTGCGGGTCGGTCAACTGCGCTGGCGCCTGTTGCCCGTGCCTCAGGCCCTTTGGGCGCTGCAACGTCAGCGCAGGCTCGGTCCTGTTGATGGCATCTGGCTCGGGTTTCAGCCCAATCGCCGCCAGCTGCGCTGGTTGGAGGGAGGCGGAACGAAGGTCGGCCTTTAGAGTTAGGTCACGCCTGTAGGGCGTGTGGAGAGGTGGCAGAGTCCGGTTGATTGCGCACGACTCGAAATCGTGTAGGGGTCACACCCTCGTGGGTTCGAATCCCACCCTCTCCGTTCT
>CAJWIC010000220.1 GCA_913040905.1 uncultured Synechococcus sp.
GCCAGCTGACCCATCCCTGATGTTCGATCACATCCGAGCCGACCTCGCCATCATCCGCGAGCGCGACCCGGCAGCCCGCGGCTGGCTGGAAATCCTGTTCTGTTACCCCGGATTCCAGGCCATCAGCCTGCACCGCCTGAGCCACCGGTTATGGCGCAGCCCCCTGCCGCTGAAACTGGCGGCCCGCTGCCTCAGCCAGATCGGCCGAGCCCTCACCGGTATTGAGATTCACCCCGGCGCCAGGATCGGCCACAGCGTGTTCATCGACCACGGCATGGGCGTGGTGATCGGTGAAACCGCCGAAGTGGGCCATCGCTGCCTGCTGTACCAGGGAGTGACCCTTGGCGGCACCGGCAAGGACCATGGCAAACGCCATCCCACCCTGGCGGAGAACGTGGTGGTGGGGGCCGGCGCCAAGGTGCTCGGGGCGATCAGCGTGGGCGCCAACACCCGTATCGGCGCCGGCTCGGTGGTGGTGCGCGACGTGGAAGCGGACTGCACCGTTGTCGGCATCCCCGGTCGGGTCATCCACCAGAGCGGTGTGCGAATCAACCCCCTGGCCCACTCCGCCCTGCCGGATGCGGAGGCCAATGTGATCCGCAACCTGATGGAACGGATCGACGAGCTGGAGAGCACCGTCGGCAACCTGCAGCGCTGCCTGCAGGAGGTGGCCGCAGGGCGTCAGTTGAACGACGTCTGCCGCGGTGAGGCCCAGAGCCTCAAGGACCGGGAGATTCTCGAGTTCCTGGGGGAGAACACCGGGTGATCGTTGACCACGGCCTGGAGCTCGTGCTGCTGCACGTGCCCAAGTGCGCCGGCACCAGCCTGCGACGGGCCTTCCTCGAGGACGCCAAAGCAGGTGGGCGAGAGGTGCTGAGCTGCTTCGACTTCGCCTTCGACACGATCCTGCAGCGGCAGGTGGACCTGGCCCACAGACCGCTGATGGATCTCCGCCATGCCCCAGAGTGGTGCTGGCTGCAGCGCTACCGCGTGATTGCCTGCATCCGCCATCCCTATGAGCGGCTGGCGGCGGCCTGCCGCGAATTCCTGCGTCAGAAAAGCCGGGACACCGAGGTGCAGGTGCGCAGCACACCCCCCAGCCGGGAGCAACGGCTGGCCTACCTGCGGCGGCTACCGGCGGCGATGGACGCCCATGACCTGCGCTGGGTCCATGGCTTCCCCATCCACTGGTTCACCCATTACGGGCAGCGCCCCAAGGTGCATCACCTGCTGCGCTGCAACCAGTTGAACGACGACCTCGCCGCCCTCGGGGATCAGCTGAACTGGCCCGACAGCCTGCGCCAGCGGTTGGCTCGGGTGGGGGCTGGCGATGGCCGCCGGCCAGCGGCAGGGGTGGAGGCCCTGCAACAGGATCCAGACCTGCGGGCCCTGGCCAACCTGCTGCACGCCGGTGACTTCGACTGCTTTGGTTTTCAAGCGCAAACGGCGGACTTTCAGGATCCGGAGCTGAAGGGCCTGATCGAACGCTGCCTGATGGTGGGCGACTCCCACGCCCTGCCGCTCACCAACCTCACGCCGGAGATGCGCTGGTATTACGGTCGCACCAGCCCCAGGCCAACGGTCCAACGCAAGCCCACCCGGCGCTGGAGGCCGCAGCCATGAAGCTGGTGCTCACCCTGCTCTGCCGGGATGAGGCAGACATCCTCGAGAGCATGCTGCGCTTCCACCTCGAGCAGGGGGTGGACTGGATCATCGCCACCGACAACGGCTCAGGGGACGGCAGCCTGGCGATCCTGCAGCGCTACGAACGCCAGGGACGGCTGCAGTTGATCCAGGAAGCGGAGCACACCCACGACCAGGCGGTGTGGGTGACGCGGATGGCGCGGATGGCGGCGCAGCAGGGGGCCGACTGGGTGATCAACAGCGACGCTGACGAGTTCTGGTGGCCCCAGCAGGGCACGCTCAAGAGCACGTTGGCGGCCCTGCCCAACAGCGTGCAGGCCTGCCGGGTGCAACGCAGCAATTTTCTGCCGCCTCCGCGGGATCAACGCGACCAGCGGCCGTTTCACCAACGCCAGCTGCTGCGGGAGCGGGTCTCACGCAACAGCCTCGGGGAACCACTCCCCCCCAAGCTGCTCCACAGGGCCCACTCCGCCATTTCGGTGAGTGATGGCAACCACGCCGCAACGCTGGAGGGCCAACCGTTGCCGGCCATCGACCTCGATGCCATCGAGATCCTGCACGTACCGATCCGCAGCTACGGGCAACTGGAACGCAAGATCCGCCAGGGGGCTGAAGCCCTGCAGCGCAACCGCAGAGTGGACCCCGGCGTGGGCCACAGCTGGCGCAGCCTGTACCGCAATCAACTGCAGCAGGGGAGCCTGCCGGCCTACTACGACGGCCTCAGGCCCGATGAGGCCACCATCGCAACTCAGCTGTCGACGGGAGAACTGATCGAAGACCGGCGCCTGCAGCAGAGCCTCGGCGGTCAGATCCCGCGGGTGGCGGTGATCACGCCTTACTACAGGGAATCGCTG
>CAJWIC010000221.1 GCA_913040905.1 uncultured Synechococcus sp.
CTCTGGCCGATCGGATGGCGATCATCGATGCCGGACGGGTGATTGCCGAGGGCACGCCCGAGGGCCTGAAGCAGACCCTGGGTGGTGATCGCGTGACCCTGCGCATCCGGGAATTCAGCGATGCCATCGAGGCCGAGCGGGTGTCGGCCCTTCTCCAGCCCCTGCAAGGGGTGCAGCAGGTGGTGGTGAACAGAGCCCAGGGGTATTCCCTCAACCTGGTGGTTGATGGGGATCCAGTGGTTGAAACGATGCGTCGCTGCTTAGCGGCCGAAGGCTTGCCGGTGTTTGCCCTGGCGCAAAGCCGACCCAGCCTGGATGATGTGTATCTCCAAGCCACCGGTCGAACCCTGATGGATGCTGAGCTGGCCATCGCCGGCCAGCGGGATGTCAAACAGGAACGGCGGCAGTCCATGCGCTGATCTGATCAAGACTGAACCGATGACTTCTCCTCCCCTGACAGCTGCCCCAGGCCCGGACCTTGAACGCAGCGCCCTGTCGGAGCTCTCCCAGGAGACCCTTGCGCTGACCCGCCGCCTGTTCCTGCAGTTGGCCCGCCGCCCTTCCACGCTTGTGGCAGGGGTGCTGCAACCGTTGATCTGGTTGACCCTGTTCGGTGCCCTGTTCGCCAAGGCTCCGGAGGGTCTGCTGCCCGGGGGCCTGAGCTATGGCCGCTTTCTGGGGGCGGGCGTCATTGTTTTCACGGCCTTCAGCGGGGCCTTGAATGCTGGATTGCCCGTGATGTTTGATCGGGAGTTCGGTTTTCTGAACCGATTGCTGGTGGCACCCCTGCGCAGCCGTAGTTCGATCGTGCTGGCGTCGGTGCTGTACATCACGGCGATCAGCCTTCTGCAGAGCCTGGCCATCATGGGGACAGCTGCCGCACTCGGTTATGGCTGGCCCGGTGGAACGGGGCTGATCCTGGTTCTGGTCACTCTGCTTCTACTGGTGTTTGCGGTTACAGCGCTGAGTCTTGGCCTTGCTTTCGCCCTGCCGGGACATATCGAACTGATCGCAGTGATCTTTGTGGCCAATCTGCCGCTGTTGTTTGCCAGCACAGCCCTGGCTCCTCTGTCGTTCATGCCCACCTGGCTCGAGTGGTTGGCGTCGATCAATCCCTTGACCTTCGCCATTGAACCGATCCGTGCGGCCTACCGGGGTCCTCTCGATCTCTCGGAGGTCCTGCTGGAGGCGCCCTACGGCGATGTCACCGGGTTTGGTTGTCTGGCTGTCCTTGTGGTGCTGACCGCAGGTCTGTTCCTCTTGATCCGTCCCCTCCTCAATCGCAAGCTGACCTGAGATGACCCCGATGTCGAAGTCCCCGTCCGCTGAGCGGCAGCAATGCCTCAAAGCCCAGATTCTGGCTGCCCACAGTGAAGGTGCACTTGACCAACTTGATCTTCTGTGCAGCCAGTGGGTGCATCGCTATGGGGTGGACAGCCTCCCGGATCTGGCCCCAGCTTCAGTACCGATACGCGCAGAACAGGCGGAAGCTGCCCCTGATGCTTCAGCAACGCCTTCCTCCGGTGGTCTCCGAGCTCGTTTGAAACAGTCGTTGCGGGAGGTGGGGTCGAGTTTTCAGGACATTCCGTCGATCGCGCCGCGTTCCGAAGCATCAGCGCCGCCGCTCAGTACGCCGCAGTTCCTCCGGCGTTGGCTGGTGCAGAACGACGACGACGTGCCCAAAGCCTCCTGATCCACCATGATCCCCAGCACAGAACAGCTTGATCAGGGGCTGATTGTGTCGGTCCAGGCCCCACTTGGGTCACCGATGCGTGATCCTGAGGTCATCGCTGCAATGGCGGACGCAGCCCTGCGCAATGGTGCCGTCGGAGTTCGCCTGGAAAGTCCTGAACACATCGGTGCCGTCCGTCGCCGCTGTCCAGACGCTCTCATCGTCGGCCTGTGGAAATGCACCGACCCTGACTCCTCCGTCTACATCACCCCTGGCTGGAGGGAGATCCAGGCTGTTTGGTCCGCCGGTGCCGATGTCATTGCGTTGGATGCAACCCAACGCCCGCGTCCGCAGGGTCAGGAGCTGGTTGATCTGATCCAGCGCTGCCGCTCAGAACTGCGGGCGCCACTCATGGCGGACGTCGATAGCGTCGCCAATGGTGTTCGTGCCGCTGACCTCGGCTGTGAGTGGGTGGGTACCACTCTGTTTGGCTATACCGAAGAAACCGCTCAACAAACCCCTCCAGCACTGCAGTTGCTGCCAGAGCTGCGGCATGAACTCAAAATGTCCGTGCGCCTGATCTGCGAGGGCGGAATCGCCACCCCTTCAGCAGCGCGGGCCGCTTTGGATGCAGGCGCAGACAATGTTGTGGTCGGGACGGCCATCACAGGTGTTGATCTGCAAGTGGCCGCCTATTGCCAAGGAATGGCGGGCTGATCACATCATGCCGGGCATGCCCATTCCGCCCATACCGGGCATGCCCATGCCGCCCATACCGGGCATTCCCATACCGCCCATGCCGCCCATCGGGTCACCACCACCT
>CAJWIC010000222.1 GCA_913040905.1 uncultured Synechococcus sp.
ATTGGCCATGCCCTGCGGAGCCTTCAGGAACCTGCCGGTGGTGGTGCCGTCGTTGCTGTGCAGATGGCGCGGTTGCAGCAGCAGCCCGTTCAGTTCTTCACGGCCCTGGGTCGCGATTCGGTCGGCGAAGCCTGCGTCAAGCGGCTCGAACATCTGGGGCTTGAAGTTCATGTCGGCTGGAGGGAGACGCCAACCCGGCGGGGCCTGAGCATGGTCGATGACGAGGGAGACCGGGCGATCACCGTGATCGGCGAGCGGCTCACGCCAACACTCGACGATGACCTGCCCTGGGATGCCCTCGCTGCGTGCGACGGCCTCTTCGTCACAGCAGCTGATGCGCCTCTGTTGAAGGCCTGCCGCTCTGCCGCAGTGCTTGCCGCAACTCCACGGGTTCGTTTGCCTGTCCTTCAGGAGGCCAAGGTGCTCCTCGACGCCCTGATTGGCAGCGGCCTGGATCCGGGGGAGCAGGTTGAGCCGGAGCAGTTGAACCCAGCTCCCCACACACTGATTCGTACCGAAGGTGCCGCAGGGGGCTTCAGTCGTCCAGGCGGGCGCTACGAGCCTGCGCCCCTGCCAGGGCCCTTGGTGGAGAGCTACGGCTGCGGTGACAGCTTTGCGGCGGGGGTGGTCACCGGCCTGGCTGCGCGCTGGTCCCTGGCGGAGGCCATCGCCTTGGGTGCCCGGTGTGGTGCCGCCTGTGCGACGCGCTTTGGACCCTATGCCTAGCTGAAAGGTGATCGGCGCCTACTGGTCTTTGGCTTGCCGGTCGAGACTGCTGGCGAAACGACCAATCAGCACACCCATTACCGCCGCCAGGTAAAGCGGCCCGGTGATACTCGTGACCACGCTCACCATCCTCGAGAGCGGCAGCATCGGGTTGATATCGCCGAAGCCGACGGTGGTGAGGCAGACGAAGGCGTGATAGTTGATTGCGGAGAAGGCATGGGCAGCCGCCAGCACGCTGCTGTCGGCTGCATCCGCCGCTGTCAATGGCTCAAAGCTGCCTGGCTGGATGGTTTCCAGGGCACTCATCACCAGTCCGGCGGTGAGACCGATGTGCAGGTAGCCGGCGGTGGCCCCCATCAGCAGTGATTCGGTGACCTTGGGCTCCTCGGCAAAGCGTTTGACCAGTCGGATCACGCTCCAGCCCACCAACAAACTCCAGCTGAGCGCCAGAGGCACACCGCTGTGGATCAGCTCCAGCGGTGTGAGCAGCCACAGCCACATCGTCAGCACCGCCAACAGCCCCAGGCCGCGATAAAGGCGATCACTCCATTGGGGCGCCTGGCTGTCGCGCACCATCACCTGGGTCAGCAGCAGAGCGATCAGGCTGTAGCCCAGATGGGTGGTCCAGATCAGCCGGGGAAAGGCGAACCCCACCAGCACCAGCAGGGTGAACAGCAGCAGCAGACGCAGGTGCGATCCCTTCTGTCGTCTCGCCATCGCCTCGAGATCGTCTCTGTCGGCATGGTGCGGTGGTCAAGCCCTCAGAACAAGCTGAGCTGAGAGCTGCCGCGACGGCTCCATCCATCACTCGGCCATGGTTCCAGCATCGGCTCGAGGGCCCGGCGATGGGCCCCATCCCCCGGGTCCAGCCAGATCTCCTCGAGCCCTCGGGGAATCACCACCGGCATGCGGTCGTGCAGGCTCTCCAGCAAGGCGTTGGGCCTGGTGGTGATCACGCAGCAGGTCTCCACTTCGCTGCCGTCAGGGCCGATCCAGCGATCCCAGAGCCCGGCCAGCCAGAACAGCTGCTGGTCTTGCCGCTGAATCTGCTCCCCTTGCTCCAGAAACCCATCCGCAGGCAGCAGGCAGCGATGATGACGCCAGGGACCACGGAAGGAGGCTTTCTCCTCCAACGTCTCGGCGCGGGCATTGATCGGCCGCGGCCCGGTCAGTGGATCTTTGACCCAGCCCGGCAGCAGCCCCCAGAGCATGTGGCTGGTCACGCTCAGTCCATGTTCGCGCCTGAGGGCCAGCACCGGTTCCCCTGGCCGGATCAGCCGGCGTGGGGCGTAGTGGTTCAACCAGCCTGCATCGACGTCCCGTAACCAGGGTTGGAGCAGGACCTCAAGCGCCTGCAATGGCGTATTGAGGCTGTAGCGACCGCACATGGACGTGACGTTAGGAGGCGTTCGGTTCTCCCACCCGTAGGCAACGGTTCATCCCTCGTAGCGTGGCCGAATCTCGGACAGATGCCATGCCGATTCGACAGGACGACAACCGACCGAACCGTCGCTTCGGGATCATCAACCTGGTGTTGATCGGCTTTGGAGTACTGCTGTTGCTGAGCAGCTTCGTGCCGAACAACGCGATGCAGCAGGTGCCCAAGGTTCCCTATTCGTTGTTCCTCGATCAGGTGAACGATGGCGCTGTGAAACGGGCCTACATCACCCAGGAACAGATCCGCTACGAGCTCAGTAACCCGGAGGAGGGCACGCCACCGGTGCTGGCCACCACGCCGATCTTCGACATGGATC
>CAJWIC010000223.1 GCA_913040905.1 uncultured Synechococcus sp.
CGCCACCGACAGCCGCATCGAAGAGCTGGCGCAGCAGATGGCGTTGCCCTGCATCCGCTCCGATGATCCTGAGCTGGCGCCGCTGCTGGCCGACCCGTTGCGGGCCCAGCGCCGGGCTCTGGCATTTGACGGTGAGGCTTACGACCGCAACCGCCAGCAGCTGGCCCGGGCCACGGTGCGGCTGTTGCAGTTCAACGGCCTGCCGCCCCATCCGGATCTGCTTGCCCTGGCGGGCCGGGCTGGGGAGGTGACGGAACCACCGCAAACAGTGGCCAGCCCGCTGGCGCGCATCGACGTTCGCGATTACCTGGAGCGCCACCCGGAAGACCCTTTCCTCGCAACCCAGAACCCCCTGGGCATCGCCTTTCATGCGGTGACCACCGGTCTGAAGTGGCAAGCGTTTCCCAAGGATCAACCGCTGCAGGAGCGGCCTGTTGTCGATGAACCTGTGCAAGGGCATCTGGACGCGGTGCTGCGAATCAGCGACCGGCATCTGGTGCTGGTGGGCTGGTGTTCGGATCTTGCCGATTCCGCCTCCCTCAGCCTGGCGGAGCCGAACGGACCGGCCATGTCTCTGCCGCTTGGTCCGGTACGGATCCGACGGCCGGATGTGCAGGAGGCGCTGGAGTGGCGCTCTGGGCGCCGTCCTGATTTCGGATTTTTCCGCATCGTGGAGCGATCGGTGGATGCGACCCCTCTTCAGCTGACAATCGGTGCTGAGGTCTTTTCGTTGGAGGAACTGGATCTCCGGGAGGAGGGTTATCAAGTGGTTGCCGAGCGCCTGCTGGATTCCTGCCAGTGGTTTCACACGCCGGTCACCAGAATCGACGGCTTGATGGAGCGGGATCTCGGCGAGGCGTTCCGGGTGTTGTGGCAACGCCGTCGCGCGGCCCCTGCGGGAGATCCCGACGTGCAGCTCCAGAGCCTGCAGCAGCTCCAGCCCGATCAAACGGTTCTGCTGGTGTGTCTGAACTCCACGGTGATGGCCAGGCTTCAGCTGGATCGCCTACGCCGCTACCCCTCCGTGCAGTCCGGTGGTGTCCGCCTGGTGGTGGCAGTCCAGGACGGTGTGAGCTGTTGCTACTCAGGCTGTCTGCTCTTTGATCTGGTGCGTGATCTGTTGGCGTCGCTGCCCTCGGCGATGTTGCTGTCGAAAGGTCCGGAGATTCGTTGGAGCCAGATGGTGCGGCAGGTGCGGCGGTGGAGTACGGCGGAGCGCTTTGCTTTTTTGGGCCCTGGAGTGCTCACCTCCAGCAGCGATTGGTTGGCAGCGATGGCAGAGGGGTTGAGCGAGCTGCCGCCGGGTCTGTTTGATGGAGGCCGCCCTCCTCTGCAGACCGCTTTGGGACAGCCGGTGGATCGGATGGATGCTTATTTGTTGCTGGGGTCGGAGGCCTCCGACGCTGCATCGGCCAATTGTTGTGAAATCAGCAGCGCACCCCTGGTGACGTTGGCATCTGGTTATGAAACGCCAAGTTTGCCAAGCCAAAGCAGGCCGTTTTGGCAGCAGGCTGTGGAAGCGTTGCTGGGGGGGTGATGGGAATGCAATCAACAGTGCTGGTGCTCAGCCATGGCCACCCGGCCATCCGGCCCGGGGGTGGTGAGAATGCGGCTTATGCCCTGCACGGGGAGCTGCTGCGGCAGGGAGCTTGGCGCAGTGTGTTCCTGGCGGCAGCACCAGCCGAGCATTTCCAGGAGGGAGAGGATTTTCGGCCTTGCTCGGCCGCGGACACCGCTGGCAGCGAGTGGTTGGTCAAGGCCAGCAGCGATTGGCTGACGTATCAATCGGCCTGTTCTCTCCTCAACGGTAGTCCGTTGCATCAGCTGGTGTGTGATCTGCAGCCTCAGGTGATCAGTGTTCATCAGATCATGCATCTGGGCGTTGATCTGATCCTGCGGTTGAGGGATTGGTGCCCGCAGGCCCGGATCGTCTACACCCTGCATGAGTTTCTGTTGCTGTGCCCGTTCAACGGTCAGCTCAAGACCCGTGAGGGCTTGTACTGCCAGGGTCCGACGCCGTTGGGGTGTCGGCAGTGCCTGCCGGAGATTTCGAGTGAATTGCTGCTGCTGCGTTCAGCCCGGATCCAGCTGTTGATCGATCAGGTGGACTGCTTCATTTCACCCAGCCGGGTGGTGAAGGACTGCTTTGTTGCTTGGGGGATTGCCCCGGAACGGATTGAGGTGATTGCCAACTGTCTTGCGGATCTCCAGCCAGAGCCGCCCTCTTTGTTACGGGATGAAAGTGCATTGCACAGCGTGTTCGGGTTCTTCGGCAACTGCTCGGAAGCGAAGGGCCTGGATCTGGTGCTGGAGGCGATGCTTGGGCTGGTGCGACGCCAGAGCGAGGCCCGGTTGGTGGTGCATGGACCGGTTCAGAGGCTCCTGGAGGAGGGGATCCCGCGGCGAGATCCCTATGCCATCAAGCTGCAGCACCTGTTGGCGCAGCTGGGGGAT
>CAJWIC010000224.1 GCA_913040905.1 uncultured Synechococcus sp.
GCCGCGACGCCTTGCTGCAACTGCAAAACATCTGGGCAAATCAGGAGCAACGCCCGCGCCTAATCAGCGCTTATCCCGGGATCCTGTTCCGCTTCGGCCTCGAGGGAATGATGGATCGCTCGGGCGCCGACCTGCTCTGCCTCAACAGTGCCGACGATCTGGCTCTGTATGGCCGTGGCCGCAAGGCCCTGGGCCTCGATAGCAGCAATGCGGTGGTGACGGGCCTGCCGATTCTCTGGCGCACCAAGCAGCGCACTGAAGAACCGGAAACCCCTTCGATCGTGTTCTTTGAACAGCCCTCAATTCCGGTGCATCCCCTGCAGCGACGCTTTCTCTGTGACCAGATCAAGGAGCTGGCAGCGGCCTGGCCCGATCACCCTGTGATCTTCAAACCGCGCACCTCGAGCATCGAGAGCACCCTGCACCGGCGCCATGGGGAGATGGCCAGCGTGATCGACAAGATGACGCGCGATCAACCGAACCTGCGCCTGAGTTTCAAACCCGCCACCCTCCTGCTGCGCCAGTGCGGTTGCGCCATCACCGTCTCATCGACGGCAGCCATGGAGTCGATGGCGATGGGCATCAGCACCCGCATCGTGGGTGATCTGGGGGTGACCGAAACCCTTGGCAACCACTTCTTCGCCAGTTCGGGCGCCATCGCCAGCTTCGGCGCCATCAAGGCCAACCCCTTTGACGTCATCCATGACGCGCAGTGGCTCGAGCAGCAGGGTCTGCAGCGGAACGGTGAGGATCGCTTCATCACCGCCCTGGTGGAACGGCTGAACAACCCGACTGCACCGCTGGGTAGCTCCAGCCACGGCCCTCTCAGCTGGGGCAGCAGTGACTGGCAGAAAGCCGCCATGCGCAACGGGGGCCGGCGGATGCTGAGCACCGGTGGTGCCCGATCCAGCCAACGCAAGCGTCACCGCACCCGTCGCATGCTGCGCAGCCTGCGCGACAGCGTGGTGGGATTCGGCTGGCTCTCCAAACTGCTGCGGGAACGATGACCCTGCTGCTGGTCAGCGACGGAGGGCTGGAGCGTTCCGCCTGCGTACTGATGGCCGAGGCGCTGCACCAGCAGGGGCAGCACTGCATCACGGCAGGACCACCGCTTCAGGGACACCAACCCCTGGCCACGCCGGAACCGCAACTGAGCATCGACGTGCAGCAACTAGCGGCACACCCCCTGTTGGACCAGGTCTCCGCCATTGGCTTGTTCCTGCAGGACCCAAATCAGGTTCAGCGCTTCATCCAGACCTATCAAGGCCTATGCAGCGCACGCGAACAGACGGCAGCAACGTTGTTCAGCGGGCCCCTCGTGCCATTGGTGGGGGATGGCCTGATCCGCGATCTCAACCTGCGCCTGGGCAGTGATCTGCTTTTGGTGAGCGGCGAACACCAGCGCCGACAGCTGCAATCGCTCACCTTCAACTGGCCCGCGAGCCTGAAGCTGCCGGCCGTGATCAGCACGGGCTTCTGGTTCCCCACGGCCGCACCCTGCCCCCCCTCCGAGCAGCCCTTACTGCTGGCGTTGATCCAGGAGCAAATCCCAACCCATATCGGAGCCCGGGAGCAATTGCTGCGCCAACTCAACACCTGGGCGCGCCAACGGCCGGACTGGACCGTGATGCTGCAACGCGACCACAGCTGGGACGCAACGACGGCGCTGCTGCCCAGTGACGCGCCCCTAGCGGACAACCTGGTGGACGCCGCCCCCGGACAGCTGTTGCCGCTGCTGGGATCCTGCAGCGCCTGCCTCACGGTGAGCTCACCGTGGAGCCTCGCGGCCATGGTCTGGGGGCGGATCCCGATCATCGTGGGCGACTACGGCATCCATGACGAGCAGAACACGACGGGCTTCTTCGGCTGCGGCGCCATGCATCGGCTGCGCAGCATCCCCCACCTGGATGCCGTCAACGACCTGCCCCTGGCGAACCAGGCCTGGCTCGGGGGCATGGGTGCTGAGATCACCGACGGACCGAACCGCCTGATCCACGCCCTGAGCGCGCTGGAGCATCAGGAGCAGTGATGACAACGCCCCCGACCAAGCCCACGATCAGCGTGCTGTTGATCGCCGACAGTGACAGCCAACTGCTGGCCTGCGAGGCCCTCTGTAGCGCTCCGACCGAACGCAGCGTGCAGTGGACCATCAACGTGATTCCACGGGATGGAACACCCCAGGCGTTGCTGCAACGCCTGGCCCAGAGGGCCACCCTGCGCCACCAAAGCCTGGCTCAGCTGCTGCGTGATCGGCGTCTGCTGAGCGTTGATGCCATCGGCGTGTTTCTGACGGGCAGCAAGCTCAATGACATCCGTCTCGCCCTGCAACAGGAACGCAAGCGCCCCCTGCTGTTCTGTGGGTTCAACGGCGTAGTGCTGGACCACTTCATCGAAGGGGTGAGCTGGCGGCTGGGCTACGACCTGATCTGCCTCAGCGGTCCCCGTGATC
>CAJWIC010000225.1 GCA_913040905.1 uncultured Synechococcus sp.
GCTGAGCAGCGGTGCATAGCGCTCAATCTGCGGCGTCATCACCAGCACGTCGCGCGGAGCGAGCTCGGGGTCGGCAGCGAGCCACTGAAGAATGCGATCACGCACCAGTTGAACCTCCCGCCAAGGCCCAGGTGCTGCCTGGAACAACAACGACTGATCAGCAGCTGAACGGGTCAGCAGAGGGATGCTGTCCGCATCAACCAGTTGCTGCTGGAGCTGGTCGAGCAGCGTGGGGTGACGGTCTTCAGCGGCGGCGATCTGCAGGGGCGCCGCAAACAGATCACCCTCGCGACGCTCCCCAAGTTGCGTCTCACCGGAGCCCTCCAGCAACTGCTGAAATTCAGCACCCATCCGGCCAAGAATGGCCTCCAACCGAGGCGCTTCCGCCAACCAGCCACCATCGGGAGGCGCAAGCCAAGCGTCCCCGAGCAACTCGCGCCGACTGCCACACCGCTGCCAAAGATCCGGGCAAGGGGTGAGCAGATAAACCTCCACATCCAGCAACCCAGACAAGGCCTGAATCAAATCCACCTGCACCGGCGCGAGAGCGCTGATGCCAAACAGCCGCAAACGTTCCGGCAGCAACGCCGGATCCACATCACCACGCCGAAGGCAGGCAACGGCTTCACGCACCTGCAGACCAAAGGGGGCGCGGGGAAGCCGTTGAGCCAGCATTCTCCAAAGCAGGGCTTGCCAGTCGTCCTCAGGCCGCGGCCGTCTCCATTGATCCAGCTGATCCGGGCGATAGAGGGCGTAATCGTCCATGGCATCGGCGATCGACCGTGCCAGCTGCCAGCGATCCCGCGTCAACCCCGAGGCGCTTCCCTCACGCTGGGCCAACCAGACCTGGAGAGGCTGGGCGACTGGTTGCTCCAACAGCTCAGGCAACAACTCAAGAACAGCCCAAACCAGACGTCCCGCCCGCCAGGGATCGTTCTCCTGAGCAGGGAGGTGGAGCACCTGGCGCACCAACTGACGCAAGCGACTACCAGGAAACGGGAAACGAACCAGGGAACTGATGCCATTGGCCGTGGCCAGCTGTTCCCCCAGCCATCGGCTGGTGGGCCAGGTGTTGACCATCACCTCAACCGTCTCCAATGGCCCGGGCTGCTGCTCGATCAACTGTCGAGACAGCAAGTGAGCCAAAAATTCAGCTCTGTTGCTTCGGTAAACCGTCAGCAAGAACCTGCATCTCCAGCCAGCGCCGACGCTCGGCGGTTCAGATCCGTAGGACGGGGAAAGCGCGTCCCCGTGGCAGCCCCTTGAACCTGAACGACGGCATCCGTTTCAGGGCAGTACGCCGACAGTGAACCTCCATAGACCGCCCCTGTATCGATGAGGACGATCTGCCCCAAACGCTCTACTTGGGGACGGGGCGTGTGCCCCACAACCACGAGGCCAAAGCGACCGTCATAGGCCTCCCAAAACGGGTCACGAATCGACAGATCCGGCTGACCGTTGCAGTCGAAACCGGCATGGGTGGCACACCAGCCATCCGCGCGATAAACGAGGGGAAGCTGTTGAAGTCGAGGCAGCCACTGCCTTGCGCTTTTGTCGCCCAGCTGGCCGTAGGTGGCGTGCTGGCTCAAGCCGTCCTGCAACGACTCCACACCGTTGTTATCGAGACCGTGGTGATCGAGACCGTGGTGATCGAGATCGTTGTTTTCGAGGGCGTTGTTCTCGAGGGCGTGGACGAGATCCTGCTCATGATTCCCGCGCAACCACGTTGCACGACCCATCTGGATCAGATCCCAGACCAAATCCATCGTTGCGGGAATGGCTTCACCACGGTTGATCACATCTCCGCAGAACACCAAATGGTCATCCGGCGGAAGGATTGCGAGGAGATTGACCAGAGGCTGATGGCAGCCATGCACATCTCCAATGATCCAATGTCGGTGGCTGCGCAGGTTCAAGGAACAACCTGGAGATGAGTTAATTCTGGCCCTGAATCGACCAAGCCAAAACCGAGGGGTGCGGATCAGAACAATCCAAGAAAGCGCTTTCGCTCGGGCTGTTGCGTCGGGTCCTGCTTGGCTTTGTCCGGGGTTTCGCGGCGATAACGGGGCTTGGTATCGCCAACGGTGACCAGAGGATCATTGTTCTTGAACCAGATCCAGTCGCGAATCGGCGGGGTCTCAGTGAGGTCGCGACGCGTCAGCCCCAAGCCCAGCTTGGCCGAAGCACCCAGAAGGATGTCCACCATGGCGTCTCCATCGGCACAGGTGGCCAAAGCCCTGTTGGTCTTTTCCGCACCGTCAAGCGCCTTGACCAGTAGTTCAATGCGTTGAGTGATCGGGAGTGACCTGGGGTCCACGACGCAACCTGTACGAGGCGACAAGACTAAGAGCAAGAAATGCTGGAGGCATTCCTGGTCCGCCCTTACAAGGAACTGTTGATACAGAGCCAAACAAAATCAGTCACACAAAATCAGCGTTTC
>CAJWIC010000226.1 GCA_913040905.1 uncultured Synechococcus sp.
CAGCAGGCTGATCGTTTCGGCGGAATCGCCAACCTGGCCATGGCAGTCAGCGATTAACCATTCCGGCAGTCCTCCCCGATCCCGCAGGATGTCTCGCAGCCGCCTGCCGGTGATCAGCCTCCGGCGCCGTTTACCCAGCATCAGCTGCAGGGCCCAGGCGGCATCCGCTGCGTGGGTGCTGCGGAAGTGTTCCGCCAGGGCCTTGACCTTGGCGTTGGTTCCATTCAACCGATCCAGTTGATCGAACAGGGCCTGGAAGGCCTTCATGGAGGCATGCATCTGGGGGCATCCTGACCATTGAGCCCCCTCATCTGCTGTGGCCTATCTGCTCTCCAAGGTTCTGCCGCTCCTGGTGCTTCCCCTTGGAGCCGCTCTGGGACTGCTCGTTTGTGCCGTCGTGCATCGTCGCCGCTGGCTGGTGGCTGCGGCCATGTCGCTGCTCTGGATCTTCAGCACCGGTGTTGTGTCTCAGCTGCTGTGGCGCTGGGTGGAACACCCCTGGCAACGGCGCTCGGTGGTGAGGGCAGCGCGGGCCGATGCCATCGTTGTGCTGAGTGGTGGACGCCATCCAGCCCCGGGTCCGGCTCAGATCAGCGAGTGGCACGATCCGGATCGTTTCCTGGCTGGTGTTGCTCTGTTCCAGGCAGGACGCGCACCACGGTTGCTGTTCACCCGGGGACAGAACCCATTTCATCCCGGCCTTCCGCCAGAGGGTGAGCTCTATCGCGCTGAGGCTGTGGACCTGGGCGTGCCCATCACGTCGATCGGGTTGACCGATCGTGTGACGAACACCGCCCAGGAAGCGGCAGCGATTCGTCGGCTGCTACCGCAGGATCAGCCAACGGTTCTCCTGGTCACCAGTGCCTTCCACATGCGTCGGGCTCAGGTTCTGTTTGAGCGTCAGGGCTTGACGGTGCTTCCCTATCCGGTGGATTTCCAGGCTCGCGCCGCGTGGGCAGGATCCATCTGGCAAGACCCATTGCAATGGCTACCTCGGTCCCGCGACCTGGATGACAGTTCTCGGGCTCTTCGAGAGTTGATGGGACGGTTGGTGTATCGCAGTTGGTAGCTAGCAGCCAGCCTGGTTGACCTCAGGAAAATGTTTGGACATACAACCCTGGCAAACTCCATGGCTGAAGTTCAATGTGCTGTGCCGCATCATGTAGTCCTCGAAGGGCTGCCAGCTTCCGTTGCCATCCCTGATTTTCCGGCAATAACTGCAACTACAGATCATACTTTTATTGTCCTGCAGTTTGCAGAACTCCTCCAGAAGAGCCAGGGATCTACGACGCAGTTCCAATAAAATGACCACTTGATCTGCCAGGCGTTGCATCACCTGGATCTGAACACTCGTCAGTGACTTGGGCATGCGATCAATCACGCAAAGTGTTCCAATCCTCTGATTATTCGGTGTGTTCAATGGGAAGCCGGCATAGAGCCTGATGTGGGGATCCTCCCTTACTAAAGGGTTGTCTTCAAATCGTTGATCAACCAATGCATCTTCAACAACCAAAGGCTTTGGGCTCAGAATCGTGTGTGCACAGAAAGAGACATCTCGTTCCGTTCCCGTCTGATCACAGCCCACGCGGGATTTGAACCACTGATGGCTTTGGTCAACCAGGGAGATCAGTGCGATCGGGACATGGCAAATCATGGCCGCCATGTTGGTGATGTTGTCGTAACTCTCCTCAGGTCTGGTTCCCAGAATTCTGTATTCGCTGAGTGCGCGCAACCGCTCAGCTTCATTGATGGGCTTTGGCGCAGCTATCACAGACTCACAGGACTGACTCACTCTGCGCTAACTCGGTTCAGATCAGGGTTGCCATAAAGAATTTTGAATCTTACGAAAACATTTGTGATTCTTTGTCGCGGTTGATTGGCATGACTGACAGAAACTGTGCTGTTCTTGCTGTTGGTCATTCCATCACGCTCATTCGACATGGCTCTGCTCTGGGAGAACCTTGCGACTCAGCTGGATCGTGTGCGAGCCACCAACACGGCTCCGCTCAGCAGCTCCTCCTCCTCCACAGTCGCGGTGGCGGATGACCCGTCAGATCGTCGTCGTCGCCTGCAGAAGGCGCTGGAGGCCATCAAAGACAGCGGTAACGCCATGATGATCGAGTCGTTGACAGCTGCGATCGAAGGTCGTGAGGCCAACCTGAATCTGCCGGAGCTTCCCGACGGCATTGCCAAGTTCTAATCCGCCTCTCCTTCGAACAGGGTTTCGAGGGGTTCGGCATCGACCCCCTCGATCTCGCGCAAGTAGCGGGCCAGAACTTCGCTCTGACCGTGGGTGACGTAAACCTTCCGTGCGCCGGATTGCCGCACCGTCTGAAGCAGTCCTGTCCAGTCGGCGTGATCACTGAGCACGAAGCCCCGCTCATAGCCACGCCGCCTGCG
>CAJWIC010000227.1 GCA_913040905.1 uncultured Synechococcus sp.
GGTTTTTTCGAGGGCGCGATGAGTGGTGTCGTGCTCAGCGACTCCCTGTTCCAGAGCTATTTCCTGCTGGAGATGCTGACGCTCTCCACTTATTTGTTGGTGGGTTTCTGGTACGCCCAACCCCTGGTGGTCACTGCAGCCCGGGATGCCTTTCTGACCAAGCGGGTGGGAGATGTGCTGCTGCTGATGGGCGTGGTGGCCCTGTGTGCCTATTCGGGCGTGATGGGCTTCAACGATCTGTATGCATGGGCAGCCCAGGACAGTTTGTCGCCCCTCGCGGCGACCCTGCTCAGCCTCGGTCTGATCGCCGGTCCGACCGGAAAGTGTGCTCAGTTCCCCATGCACCTCTGGCTGGATGAGGCGATGGAGGGTCCCAACCCGGCTTCAATCCTGCGCAATTCCGTCGTGGTGACCTGCGGCGCGATCGTCCTGCTCAAGGTGATGCCGATCCTGCAGCTTTCGCCGATCGCCATTGGCGTGATGCTCGTGATCGGCAGCATCAGTGCCATCGGTGGTTCGCTGGTGGCCCTGGCCCAGGTGGATATCAAGCGCACTCTGTCGTATTCCACAACGGCTCACCTGGGCCTGGTGTTCATTGCCATCGCTCTGCAGATTCCAGTGCTGGCACTTCTGCTGTTGTTCACCCACGCCGTGTCCAAAGCGTTGCTTTCGATGAGCATCGGCGGAGTGATCGCCTCCACCAACTGCCAGGACATCACCGAGCTGGGTGGCCTCGGTCGTCGTATGCCGGCCACCACCACCGCGTTTCTGGTCGGTGGTGCCGGCCTGGTGGGTTTCCTGCCTCTGGGTGGCTTCCTGGCGATGGCCCAGTCCATGGAACTGCTGAGCGTGCGTTCGGTGCTGTTCATGGCGGTGTTCCTGCTGACCAATGCCCTCACGGCCGTCGGTCTGGTGCGCGTCTTCCGCCACGTGTTCATGGGCAGCTCGCTGATCAAATCGCGGCGCGCGGCCGAGGTGAACTGGCAGATGGCCCTGCCGATGGTGGCCCTCACGGTGATTGTGCTGATCACACCGTTGATGCTGCTGCGACTGGAGTCGCTGGATGGTCTGTTGGCTTTCCCGATCTGGGCTTCGGCACTCGTGGTCGGCAGCGGATTGATCGGTCTGGTGGCCGGCGCACTGCTTCCCCTCAGCAAGGCCTGGTCGCGTTCCCTCAACCCGGTGCTGCGTTGGTGGCAGGACCTGCTGGCCTACGACTTCTACACGGAGAGCTTCTATCGCCTGACCATCGTCAACGTGGTGGCGGCTTTCTCTCGACTGGCGTCGTGGTTTGACCGCACAGTTGTTGACGGCCTGCTCAACGGCGTTGCCCGTTTTTCCCTCTCCAGTGCCGACTCGCTCAAGCTCAGCGTCAGTGGCCAGAGCCAGTCCTACGTGCTCACGGTGCTGGTGGCCATCGTTCTCTTCCTCACCTCGGTGAGCTGGTTCCTCACCTGATCCCTCCGAGATGCTGCTTTCCCTTCTCCTGCTGATCCCGCTGCTGGGGGCCCTCGGACTGGTGCTTTGGCCGGGTTCGCCCAGCAGTGATCGACTGCGCGACGTCACGATCGTGGTGCTCGCGGTTCAGACCGTGGCCAGCTTTGCGCTGCTGCTGCCCTTTGATGCCGCTGATTCAGCCCTTCAGCTGGTGGAACAGGCCCGTTGGGTCCATGCCATCGGCCTGGACTATGCCCTCGCCGTCGATGGCTTGTCGCTCCCCCTCGTTCTGATGAATGGGGTGTTGTGTCTGGTCGCCGCCATCGCTTCCCGCAAGATCGAAAACCGGCCGCGGATCTATTTCGCCTTGCTGCTGGTGATCAGCGGTGCTGTCAATGGCGCCTTTCTGGCCCAGAACCTGTTGCTGTTCTTCCTGTTCTACGAACTGGAGCTGATCCCCCTCTGGCTGTTGATTGCGGTCTGGGGTGGTGCCAACCGGGCCTATGCCGCCACGAAATTTCTGATCGTCACGGCCGTCTCCGGCGTGCTGATCCTGGCCGCCTTCCTCGGACTGGCCTTCGTGAGCGGAAGCATGGACTTCAGCCTGAGACCGATCCTGGCCGGTGAGATGGGCATGACAGCCCAGCTGCTGCTGATGGGTGCTCTGCTCATTGGTTTTGGGATCAAGATTCCACTTTTCCCGTTCCACACCTGGCTTCCTGACGCCCACACCGAAGCTTCCACCCCGGTCTCCGTGTTGCTGGCTGGTGTGCTGCTCAAGCTCGGGACCTATGGCCTGTTGCGCTTCTGCATGGGGTTGTTCCCCGATGCCTGGCAGCTGGCGGCCCCCTGGTTGGCGGCCTGGGCGGCGATTTCCGTGCTCTACGGCTCACTGGCGGCCATCGCCCAGACCGACATGAAGCGCATGGTGGCTTACAGCTCCGTGGGCCACATGGGCTAC
>CAJWIC010000228.1 GCA_913040905.1 uncultured Synechococcus sp.
GGCCACGGGAGGAACCGACGGCCGCCGCATGCTGGAAGCCCTGCTGGGCTGATGCAAACCCGCCGGACGCTGCTGATTTCAGGGGCGTCCACGATCATCACGGCCCTGCTCTCGCCAAGGGCCATGGGGACCCAGCGCAGGGTGACACCGCTGAAACCAGGGGCACGCATCCGCGCCGTGAACCCCGGCACCTGGATGGATCCAGACACCGATCTTCAACGGTTGCGCGAACGCTGTGATCAACAGCAGTGGCATCTGGAGGTCCCCAAAGCTGTCACCCGCCAATGGCGCTACTTCTCCGGAACCGACCGGGAACGGGTCAGCGACCTGACGGCGGCCTGGGATGATCCAACCGTCGATGCGGTGCTCACCCTTGGTGGGGGCTGGGGAGCCGCCCGCGTGCTCGAAGCCGGATTCCGGTTCCCGCGACGGGCGAAATGGAGTCTTGGCTTCTCCGACACGAGCTCCCTGCTGCTGGCCCAGTGGGCCGCCGGCTTGCCGGGGGCCATCCATGGATCAAGCGGTGGCGACGATGCGCAGTGGCAACGGACAGTGGATCTGCTCTCTGGACGACCGGTGGCGCCCCTGCAGGGGGAGCCACGACGGCGGGGAATCGCCCGCGGTCCCCTCGTGGTGACCAACCTGACGGTGGCAACCCACCTGATCGGCACTCCCTGGCTTCCCTCCATGAAGGGAGCCATCTTGGTGCTGGAAGACGTCGGCGAAGCGCCCTACCGAGTGGACCGCATGCTGACCCAGTGGCGCAGCGCAGGCCTGCTGCAGCTCTTGGCAGGGGTGGCCTGCGGTCGCTTCACCTGGGCTGAAGACGACATCCTTCCCGGTGATTTCACGATGGAGGAGATCCTCGAGGAACGCCTGGGCGATCTGGGCATTCCCTTGGTGCTGAATTTGCCGCTGGGCCATGGTCTCCCCAACCAAGCCTTACCTCTGGGAGCACAGGCAGAACTGGATGGCCAGCGCGGCCGTCTCAGCCTGATTCCCTGATCTACGAAGGCAACGCTGGTGCTTCGCGGGCTTTGCCGCTAGCGATGGTGATAGCAGCTCAACGTCGTGGCCGACCTCACCATCGCGAACACGGTGTCTGATCTGATCCAGGGCGATGTTCGGGAGCATCTGCCCCTGGAACGGATTCCCCTGCAGGGCGACGTGCTCGGGCTGGGGACCACCTCCAGCCTGGAGAACGGAGAACTCACCTTTCTTTGCAACGCCTCCGGGAACACGGACATCTGGCGCTGCATCGCCCACAATGGGAGCATCATCAGGCTGCAACCTGGCGACGGCAGCAGACATTTCCCTTACGTCTGCTTCACCGGAGATGTGACGGCACTGCGTCGCCCTGTGGACCTGGGCCCGCTTCAACTGATGAAGCATCGGCCGATCCAAGAGGTGATCAACACCGCGATCGAACAGGAACGCCAGCGCGGGGCCCTGGAAGAGGCACCCATCTTCGGCATCCGACTGCTGGCCCACTGGGACGAGCTGGTGATCACCGTCGCTTCAAAACTCTGCATGGGGCAACAACGCCGCAACCAAGGGTTTTCGAGTGAATCAGATGACGGCAGCCAAGCTGAAATGAGCATCTACGACATGCTCCAGCACTACCGTCTGGCGCCGCTCCCACCTGAGCAACCCGACGGTCCCGTCCATTATCTCGGCAAGTCGATGCAATGGGATTGCTGTGGGTTCTTCGACCGTGAGCCGGAACGGGGGCGCGTCACCGTGCCCAAAGCCGGCGATCATCTGCATCTGCACGGCTGCAGCACCGATCTGGCCTATGGGGGGCATGTTCTGCACGATCACCCCAACACCCGCCTCGGGTGCATCGAACAGCTGGTGCTCTACCCACTCCAGACGATTGAATCGCTCTGCAGTGATCTCGCCATCAACCAACTCAGCTATGCAGAGGGCCAGATCCACTTCAGCGTCACCAATGCGGGTGCCCTTGATGTAAGCGATGTGGGGGTGGCTGTGGTCGTCAACGACCGCTTCAGTGATCACCGCTATCTCCAGATTCCCTGGATGGATGCCGGAGCCAGCGAGAGCTACAGCCTGGCCTGGCCGCTCCCCCCCGGGCAGCACTCCATCGCGGTGGTTGCCGATCCCCAGGAGCTGGTCATCGAACCCCAGAAGCGGCGCCAGAACAATCGAATGGATCTGACGGTCCACCTCCCCTGAGCAAACCAGATTCAACGCCAATCATCAGCACAACAAAAAAAGGGGCCTTACGGCCCCCCTTCAGTGATCTCTCA
Source organism: uncultured Synechococcus sp. (assembly GCA_913040905.1). The sequence goes on from CAJWIC010000228.1 coordinate 2,271, forward strand.
ATCGGGATGATCAGGCAGCGATGGCAGCCTTGGGATCGAGAGCGCCCTTGGCGTAGAGGCCGGCGTAGTAGGTGATGCTCTGCTGCTGGATCT
>CAJWIC010000229.1 GCA_913040905.1 uncultured Synechococcus sp.
AAGAGGTGCGCCAGCTGATGAGCCTGCTGGGGGTGACCCGCCTCGAGGAGCTGATCGGCCGCAGCGACCTGCTGAAGCCCCGGGCCGTCGAGCTGGCCAAGACGCAGTGCGTCGATCTGTCCAGCCTGCTGGCACCGATCAACGGCTCCGCAGACCGCTCCTGGCTGTGCCACAGCGCCGAAGCCCATGGCAACGGTGTGATCCTGGAAGATCAGCTGCTGGCGGATGTCGAGCTGATGGCGGCCGTTGAGGGTCACGGCAGCCTCCAACGCACGATCGAGATCGTCAACACCGATCGCAGCGTCTGTAGCCGTCTGGCCGGCGAAATTGCCCAACGCCATGGCAACCGTGGTTTCCAGGGCCAGTTGGATCTCACCTTCCGCGGGGCCGCTGGCCAGAGCTTCGGGGCCTTCCTGGTGCAGGGGCAGAACGTGCGGCTGGAAGGGGAAGCCAACGACTACGTCGGCAAGTGCATGAACAGCGGTCGCATCACCCTGGTGCCCGCCGATGGCTGCGCCACCCCTGGCGATCAGGTGATCCTGGGCAACACCTGCCTCTACGGCGCCACGGGCGGTGAGCTGTTCGCCCATGGCCGTGCTGGCGAACGCTTCGGTGTCCGCAACAGCGGTGCCCGCACCGTGGTTGAAGGGGCCGGCGACCACTGCTGCGAATACATGACCGGTGGCGTGGTGGTGGTGCTGGGCAGCACTGGCCGCAATGTGGGGGCCGGTATGACCGGTGGTGTTGCCTTCCTGCTGGATGAGGGGGATCGGGTCATCCCACGGGTGAATCCTGAGATTGTTGAGGTGTGCAGCATCACCACAGCGGAGCAGGAGAGCACCCTTAAAGCTCTGTTGGAAGCCCATGTGGCAGCCACCGGCAGCAGCAAGGCATCAGCACTACTGGCCAACTGGTCGGCGGCCAAAGCCCAGTTCAAGGTGTTGATTCCGCCCAGTGAGCGCGAGGCGATGGGGCTGCTGGACCAGCAGGCGGTGGCGGCCTGATCCGGCTGTCACCCCATGCCCTGGTTCGTCAAATCGGAAAGGTTCACCGCCGCCGCCGCCGCATTACCCATTGAGCAGCGGCGGCCGACCCTGGAGGCCCATCGCGACTGGGTGAGCGCAGAAGCAGGTGCCGGTCGTCCACTGCGCAGTGGCTTTCTGGTGGATGCAAACCGCCGACCTGGGGGTGGTGGTCTGTTGATGTTCGAAGCGGAGTCCTATACCGAGGCTCTTCTCTGGGTTCAGAACGATCCGATGATCCGTGCCGGCTTGGTGGAATGGCAGTTGCAGGAATGGATCCCGGTCAGCGGGGATGGCTGGCCATGAGGCGCTGCACCTCGCCAGCGTGGTAGCTGCTGCGGGTGAGGGGTGTGCTCACCACCTGGAGGAAGCCCAGCTCCTGTTCACCGATGCGGCGATAGGTCTCGAACTGTTCCGGGGTTACAAAGCGGTCCACCGCCAGATGTTTCGGACCCGGGGAGAGGTATTGGCCGATGGTGACGATGTCCACCCGGTGCTGGCGCAGGTCGCGCAGGGTGGCGATCACTTCCTCATCGGTTTCACCCAGCCCCACCATCAGTCCCGACTTGCTGTAGGCCCGCGGCCAGTCGTCGCGGACCCGCTGCAGCAGTTCCAGGGAGCGCTCGTAGATGCCTTGGGGGCGTGCCAGGCGGTACATCCGCGGCACGGTTTCGATGTTGTGGTTGAGCACGTGGGGAGCAGCCGCCATCACCGTGGCCAGGGCTTTCCAGTCGCCGCAGAAATCCGGAATCAGCAGCTCGATCGTGGTGAGCGGTGAGCGTTGCTTCACTTGCTCAATGCAGGCCACGAACTGGGAGGCTCCCCCGTCCGGCAGGTCGTCGCGATTCACTGAGGTGATCACCACATGCTTGAGGCCCAGACGGGCCACCGCTTCACCGAGCCGCTGAGGCTCGGTGGGGTCCAGTTCACGGACGCTCTTGTCGAAATCGATGTCGCAGTAAGGGCAGGCGCGGGTACAGCCCGGCCCCATGATCAAAAAGGTGGCGGTGCCACCGGCGAAGCACTCGCCGATGTTGGGACAGCTGGCCTCCTGGCAGACCGTGTTCAGCTTCAGGTCGAGCAGCAGGTCGGCGACCGCGCCGATCCTCTCCCGCTGAGGGGCCTTGACGCGCAACCACTCGGGCTTGAGCACGGCTGAACTTGGTCAATTCATGACCTTAGACAAAGGTCACTTGAATAGTCGGTCGATGGCTGACCATCTCCTAGAGTGTTTGGAACGGGATGTGGCGCAGCTTGGTAGCGCACTTCGTTCGGGACGAAGGGGCCGCAGGTTCGAATCCT
>CAJWIC010000230.1 GCA_913040905.1 uncultured Synechococcus sp.
TTCACCTGGAGGATGGCCCCAGCGAAGTCATCCAACTCAGCCGCACCTACAACGCATTGCTGGAACGACTCGCCCAATCCTGGGGGCAACAACGCCAGTTCGTGAGCGCCGTCAGCCATGAGCTGCGCACTCCGCTCACCATCGTGCAGGGCTATCTGCACCGCACGATCAAGAGGGGCAGCAATCTCAGCGCCGACCAAGTGAAGGGCCTGCAGACCGCAGAAGAGGAAAGCATCCGCATGCGCCGGCTGATGGACGACTTGTTGGACCTGTCGCGCAGCGATTCCGGCAAGTTGGCCATCGCCAATGAGCCGGTGCGCCTCGCCGACCAGCTCGAACAGGTGGCGGATCTGGCCCGCAACACCCTGCGGCATCCCCTGCTGCTGACGCTTCCTGACCACCCCGACGAGCGTGATGTCACCGCCCAGGCCGATCCACCACGTCTGCGGCAGGTGTTGTTGGATCTGCTGGAAAATGCCGACAAGTATTCCCCTGACGACACCCCGATCCAACTTGTGCTGCGAGCCAACCCTGATGGCGGTGCCATCGACGTGATCGATCAGGGCATCGGTATTCCCGAGCCCGAGCTGGAGAAGGTGTTTGAGCGTTTTCAGCGCGGCAGCAATGCACCGGAGAAAACAGGCTCCGGGTTAGGACTTTCGGTTGTGAAGCTGCTGGTGGAGGGCATGGGCGGCAGCATTGAGGTGCACAGCCGCCTCGGCCAAGGCAGCTGCTTCACCGTGATCTTGCCGTCATGATCCCGTTTCTGGTGTTCTGCTCACTGCTGATCCCGGTGAACCTCTGGGCTGCGATCACACCGCACATGCACAGCGATGTATCGATGCGCATCCTCCACGGCGTCTGCACGGCGGTGTTGATTCCCCTGCTGTGGAAGCTCTGGGACCAACGGCGCCTGCTGCGGCCTCTTCCGACGCTCCTGTTGGCGATCTTTGCCATGGTGATGGTGGTAGTGAACAGCTGGATTGCCGCCATGGGCATGGGCGTGGAATTCGGCTGGCTGGATCACCTGCTCCTGGCCTTGTCTGAAGTGGCATTAGCGGTGTTCTTCCTGATCGCACCGGAGCCGGAGCCGATCACGGAGCCCTAGCCAACCCCGTGGGAGCGGACCCGGCCTCCCCTGCGGGTGCGTTGTTCGAGCTCCAGCTGCAGCACCGGCAATCCCGGCGGCTGGGTGAGTTCAAAGCGATCCACGCCATCCAAGACCACACGGTTCTGATAACGACTGCCGCTTCGAATCCCGCCCTGCAGATCAAAGGCAGGCCCGCAACGCATCAACACTGCACCGCGCCAGATCGGCGATGGCGCTGGGCCCAGGCTGTACAGAACAGGATCCGAGCCGTCTGTTGGGGTGATGGCGAGCTTGGGTTGCCGGCCGGCCAGTGCACAGGGCCAAGGATCAGAAGCATCAGGGTCGACCCGCCAGCTGGAGGCACGCTCTAGATCCCCCTTCAGCAGCTCCAGCGTGCGCCGTTGCCATTGCTTCAGCTGCAGGCTCTCGGCTAAGGAGCCCCCCTGACGGGTTTCGGCGAGCAGCAGCTGAAACGCCACGCCGCAGAGCAGACATCCCACAAGGACGGCCAACATCAACTCCACCAAGGTGAAGCCTTGATCTGCGTGATTACGCATCGGTGGGTTGGCAAAGGGCACTGTTGAGGGAAGCGCTGGGATCACCGCGATACGTGCCGCTGCGGCTGATGCCCAGGGGCAGACCAATCACCAGACACAACGCCTGCGGATGACTGGGATGCGACAACACCACCAAGCCGCCATCAAGCACCAATCCATTGGTGCTGAAGCGAACGGCGTCCGGCAGGTTGCTGCGCAGCTCCAACTCGCCTACACCCGTTTCAGCTAGAAGCATTGCTCCTCCCCGACAGGCCGGCAGGTCCCCCGCCAGCGGCGGCTGCCAACCGGTCGCGCTGAGCTGCAGGGCGCAGGGTTTGCGATCCCGTTCCGCAGCCATCCGTCCCCGGTCCAGTCCCACCCGCAAGCGGCGCAAGCCACTGTCCAGTTCCAGGCGCCGCTGCACGGCACTGGAGCTCGGGATGGCCAAGCTGGCCAGAATCCCGAGCAAAGCCACTGCCACCAGGCACTCCAGCAGGCTGAAGCCAATGGGCGGATTCCTCCTGGACCAGGCAGAGCGCATCAGATCACTGGTCATTGTTGGCCTCGCGCGGGCAATGCCCAAGCCCCGCTGGGGTGAACAACTGACTCCGCTTGAAGGGGATTGAAGCTTCAGAGTCCGTCAGCTCGACGCCGAGCCAGAGGCCATCCCCTGAGGGTTGAAACTGCCATGA
>CAJWIC010000231.1 GCA_913040905.1 uncultured Synechococcus sp.
CTGGGCAGGCATCGCCAGGCCGCTGCGGCGGATTCCGCCGTTGCTCCATCCACCAGAAGGCTGGCGCTGCTGAGCTGCCCTGTTGTGGCCAGCTCAAGAATGGCCGTGTCCACTCCCGGGGCGAGGCCCAGGTCATCGGCATGGATGGCGGGGCCTCCAATGCGTTGACGTTGATGCAGCGCGATGCGGGCAGCGCGGTTCCAGATCAGAGCGTTGAGCACGGTGGGCGTGAACACCAGCACCACGGTTGGCGCATCCAGCAGTGGAAGCAGTGAGCAGACGCTGATGTTCACGGCGTATTGCAGCAGTAACCAGCGCCGAGGGAAGCGTCGACCTCCGGTCTCCTCCCGGAAGGTCAACAGGGCATGACCCAGGTATCCCGCAATCGAGGCGGCGAGGAAGCCGATCGGGTTGGCCAGGCTGAGGGGGAGCCAGGACCCGAGGCCCAGCAGCACGCTTGCGTGAATGACGGCGGCGATCGTGCCGATGGCGCCGTAGCGCACCAGTCGGTTCAGGGCCGCCGGCAGCTTCATCGCGCTGACAGTCGCTTGAGCAGTGCTTCGATCAGGCTCCAGGCCCGGTGCTCGTAGACCTGCACGAAGTCGCTGAAGCTCTGGGCTGCCGCTTCGTCGGCACCATCGGAGATCACCCGCAGCACCAGCCAGGGCACCGCCTCCTGCTCCGCCACCTGCGCCACAGCACCCCCTTCCATCTCCACCGCCTGAAGATCCGGCAGGGCTGCCTTGAGCTCCTGCAGCACAGCGGCATCACCGATGAACTGATCACCCGTTGCGATCAACCCAGGCCGGATGGTTCCGAAGCCCTTCAGCTCGCCGGCCGTCTGGGCAGCATCCAGGGCGCGACTGGCCCAGGCCAGCCACTCAGGATCGGGCTGAAGACGATCACGGTTCAGCGGCGGCAGGGTGAAGCGGGGAAACAGGGGGCTGGCGTTCATGTCGTGCTGCATCACGGCATTCGCCAGCACCACATCCCACTGCTGCAGGGAACCATCGGCAGCGCCAGCCACCCCGGTGAAGAGCAGCAGATCCAGATCGGGGGCCGCCGCCAGCAGACGGGTCGCAGCCCGGGCCGCGCACACTTTCCCCCAGCCACTCCAGGCCAGGGTCAGGCGGACCCCGTCACCCCAGACGCCCTGGTGCAGCGTTAAGTCGCCATGGTGCTTGCTGCTGGGTTGCTTGAGATGACTCAGATCCGAGCCGATCTCCTCAGGCATGGCGCCAAGCAGGCCGATGTGCAGCGGGCGTGTCATGGCTTTGTGAACCTGGCGCAACCGTAACGGCGACATCGATAACTTCCCCCCAACATGTCGGCAGGGAATGGCAGTGCTTTGAACGCAGGTGAATCCGTGCGCAGTGTTGATCAGGCCCAGGCTCTGGCCTCGGTGATCACACTGGTGCGGCAGCGGTTTCCTGCGGCCAAGGCCAATCTCACCCCCTGGCGGGATGACCCGCAGACCCGGCAGTGGTCAGAACCCGAAAGTCTCGACCTCTCCTTTCATTTCCCAGGCTGGAGTCCACGCCTTCAATGCCGCAGCCTGTTGATGCAGCTGCGGTTCTGCACCGAGACCGTTGAGGGGCAACCTTCATTGCTGGGGGTGCTGATGCGGGGGATGACCTACGACGGTGAACGCTGGCGGCTGGCCACTGTTGGGGACTGGCTCCCCGAGGGCCCCCACCTGCCGCAAGCCGATCAGGTGGTCCAGTTGCAGATGATCTGCAAAGACCTGTTCGAGTTATTCAGTGGTCCGACGGCCGTGGATGAAGCGGCGTAACCCTTCGCAACGGGTTGAGGCCGTTCTTCAGCATCTCCTTATAGGGTTTTTTCATTGGTTGACTGATCTCTCAGCATGTCTGTCGCTCTGGCTACCCAGCTCCGGGAAGGCACCAAGAAGTCCCACACGATGGCCGAAAACACCGGCTTCGTGAGTTGCTTCCTCAAAGGCGTGGTGGACAAGGCCAGCTATCGCAAGCTGGTGGCTGATCTCTACTTCGTTTACACCGCGATGGAAGAGGAGATCGCCAAGCTGGGCGATCACCCTGTGGTGGGTCCCGTGGGCATGCAGGAGCTCAACCGTCGTGAGGCCCTGGAGCAGGATCTCGCCTACTACTACGGAGCTGGCTGGAAGGATTCGATCCAACCGTCTCCCTCAGCGGCGGCCTATGTGGAGCGGATTCATGCCGTGGCTCAGGAGTCGCCCGAGCTGCTGGTGGGTCACCACTACACCCGCTACCTCGGCGACCTCTCCGGTGGTCAGATCCTGAAGAACATCGCCCAGAAGGCGATGAACATGG
>CAJWIC010000232.1 GCA_913040905.1 uncultured Synechococcus sp.
TGGCTCTCTCCCCTTGATTGCCGAGGATCTCGGCGTGATCACACCGGATGTGGAGGAACTCCGCGATGCATTCCGGCTGCCGGGCATGAAGGTGCTGCAGTTCGCGTTTGATGGTCCAAGCGACAACCCCTATCTGCCGGAAAACACCATCGGGCATCGCTGGGTCGTCTACACAGGCACCCATGACAACCCCACGACTCTGGGCTGGTGGAACGGGCTGGATGCTGAAAGCCGCGCCCGGATTGCCACCCGGGTGAATGGTGAGATCACAGCTCCGGCCTGGCATCTGCTCGATATGGCCTTTGCCACGACCGCAGGACTGGTGGTAGCCCCCTTGCAGGACCTGATGCACCTGGATGACCGGGCTCGTTTCAACACGCCCGGCACCTGTGAAGGCAACTGGAGCTGGCGGCTTCGCAGCTTTGATGCGGATCTTGAAAATGCCCTTAGCGGCTACGGATCGAGGGGGGCGGTTTGGGGTCGATCGCTCGCCGGAGCAGGCAATTTGTTGACCCGGTAGACCCCTGGCCGTTGCTGATCCACGGTCAGCGGTTCTCCGTTCCAGAGCACCTGATCGCCAGCACCAGCGGGGGGATCCAGACGGACCTCGATCGGAGCCTGCAACTGGAGTATCAACGTGCCAGCGCTTGCCGTGAATTGCACCCTGTCTCCCCCACCACTGGAGAGCTGCAATGCTCGGGGCTCAACCACAACAACCTCCAGCACCCCCTGGGACTGGGACAGGGAACCACTCACCAGCTCAAGCCACTGCTGAGGTGTGCGTTGCTGAACCTGCTCCAGGGGCCGCAGGGAAGCGATGCGCTCATCAAAACCAGCAGGGGTCGGGCGACGGTTGATCGCCTCGACATCAGCTCGCACGGGCTCCAGGCTGAGACTGTTGCGCAGGGCCAGATCCTTTTGCTGGCGGTTGATCCCCAGCAGGCTGAGAGCGATCACCATCGCGTAAACCACCGTGCCCTGCCAGGTGGTGAACACATCGATATTGCCGAGGGTGAAACGACGCAGGCCCGCCTTGGCCGGTCCGCGCTGGGGTACCAGCGGCTGGGGAAGCAGGGGGGCGAGGCAACCAGCGGGTAGCGCCAGACGGGTCTCGATCTGAGGCAACATCGAGGCGAGATAGGCCCGCTCTGGCAAGCGATCACCCCAGCCCCGTTCCAAGGCTTCAATCACGGGGGTGGTGATCCGAGTCTCCGTGGCCAGCTCCCGCAGCGAGAGGCCCAGTTCCTCACGGCGCCGCCGCAGCATCAACCCAAGGTCCAGACGCTGCTGCTGGGTCTCAGCAGCGTCGGCTTCAGTGCTGGAGCTTTTGCGGGGACGTCGCCACCAGAGGCCTGGACGCTTCAGTCGCATGGGCTGTTGGGCCAATCCATCGGGTCAGCCCGGTCGAGCATGGGTCTCCATTCTCCCTCGCTTAACCAGTTCCAGCACCCCTCCGCCAGATCACCAAGCGGTAGCCCTGCAATCGCCGTGCGCTGAAGGTCCAGCACCGGATGGCCAAGGGCCTCGGCGATCCGGCGAATCTGTCGGTTCCGCCCTTCCTGAAGCTGAATATCCAGAAGCGACCGGTCTCCCCACGCCCGCACCCGACGCACCTGCGCAGGGCGAGTCCGGCGTCCATCCAGGGGAACACCCCGACGCCAACGGTCAAGCACCGCATCGGACGGCACCCCCTGAACCCAGACCCGGTAGGTCTTGGTGTGGCTGTAGCGCGGGTGGGTGAGTTTCAACGTGAGCTCACCGAGATCGGTTAGCAGCAGAGCACCGCGACTGTCGGCATCCAGACGGCCGACGGGATGCAGTCCTGCCCGATGCTCAGGCGGCAGCAGCTCAAGCACCGTCCGACGCCCCTGCGGGTCATCGCAGCTGCAGATCACGCCCACGGGCTTGTTCAGCAACAGCACCCGCGCCGCTCCCCGGCTGGGCAGGGCTTGGCCATCCACCCGAATCGTCTGCTCGTTCGGATCGGCCTGATCGCCAACGCGGGCAACCTGGCCATCCACCGTGACGCGGCCGGCCTGCAGCCACTCTTCAGCCCGGCGCCTGGAACAGAGACCAGCCGCAGCGATCAGTTTCTGAAGGCGCTGGCGCGTCATCCCACAGGCTCCCGAGGCAGCAGGAGATCCATGCAGGCCCCACCGGCGGGGTGGTTGCGGGCTTCGATGCGACCGCCGTGATTGATCGCGATCTGCTGAACGATGGCTAGCCCAAGGCCACTGCCGCTGCGGTTGGAGCGGGCGCGGGAGGGATCCCCCCGATAGAAGCGTTGAAACATGCGCGTGAGATCGGTCTCA
>CAJWIC010000233.1 GCA_913040905.1 uncultured Synechococcus sp.
GGTGGAACAACAAGGTTCAGCCATCAGCCGAAGGCCTCCTGAAGCTCACGCACAACATTCCACTGGCCGTACCAGTAGTTGGCTTCAGCACGACGGGATGGATCATCAAGACCATCAATCGCGTCGGGACCGACTGATTTCCACAGTTCATTTCCGCAGGCGCGATTCAGCCCCTGCTCCGCTTCATCGGAGAGCAACTGCAGTCTTCGCTGCAGATTCTTCAGCTGAGCAACAGCCATTGAGAAAGGAATAACGACAAGAGAGTACGAATCAGTTCAATCCAGGTTCAGAACGGCAGCTTTTTCTTGGCGTCCTTGTCGAGATCCGCTTCCATCTCGCGCAGGCGCTTGAGAATCGTGTCGTAGTACTCACGGATATAAGACTCCATATCCGTGGTTTCGGAGTCATCGAGGCCGAAGGCGTCATAACTGGGCTGCATCGATGCATCCAGCGATTGCCCACCACCGGTGACTTCTGCGAAAGCCAGTCGCTCCGCCACATTCACCGCCGGTTCGAAGAACGAGGCAATGCCCTGCATCAGGTTGATCAGGGCGGGAGGGACCCGGAACACACGGGCCGTCTTGCCGCTGCACCGCTCGCAGAGCTGAACCAGCTCACCGGTGTTCCAGGCCTTTGGACCCACCACGGGGTACGTGTTGCGCACGGTTTCCGAACGCTCCAAGGCCGCGACAGCGAAACGGGCCATGTCCTGGGTGTTCATGTAGGCAATCGCCGTGGGCGTCCCGCTGACCCAGACGGTCTGGCTTTCCAGCACCGGAATCGCGAATTGACTGATCACACCCTGCATGAAGGCCGCGCCCTGCAGGATTGTGTAATCGAGATCAGAAGCCTCCAGCAGGTTTTCGGTGCAGGCCTTGATGTCCATCAAGGGAACCGAGCGGTGGCGATGGGCCCCCAGAAGAGAGAGAAACACGAAGCGCTTCACCTTGGCCCGTTCACAGGCCCGAAGCAGATTCAGCTTGCCGTCCCAGTCGGTGACATAAATGCTTTTGGGGTCATCAGGCCGACTCGTGGCGGCATCGATGACAGCGTCCATGCCCTCGAGGGCGTAATCCAGGCTGTCGGGCTCCAGCAGATCACCCCGGGTGAGCTCACATCCCCATTCCTGAAGAAACGAGGCCTTGCGGGGGGTTCGCACCATGCAACGGACCTGGTGGCCTTCATCAAGGGCACGGCGGGCGATCTGTCGCCCCAAGGTGCCCGTGCCACCCACCACCAGAACCTGCATGGGGCCCATGTGAACAAGGCTGGGAGCCTAGATGGCCCCTGCCGGGAGCGGGGATCAGTCGCCCTGAAGCTTGAGCAGCAGGGCACCGCCGGCGAGACCGACGGGAATCAGCACCCAAAAAATGGCGGCTGTGCCGAAGATCTCCGATGCCATGGCGCTGTTTCGCTGTTGGGGCCCATTTAAGGCCCTTCACGTCGAAGTTCGCTGCAGGTCTGTAACAGCACGGGAAGCGCAGCGTCGGTACGGACCTGTCCGGCCATCAAGCCACTGGCAAATGCTTGAAAACCCTTGCGGTGCAATGCCTGAACCAACCGATTGAGGGGCGGCGGACCACCACAACCCAGCCGTTTCGCCAGCTCGGCCGTGGGCCAAACCAGCGGCGGAGAGCCGGGATCTTCAGCAAGACGTTGCAACAAACGGCGGCTGGAGGTCGCGATCAAAGCCCGGTTCTCCAGCACCGGATCGCTCTGAAGCACCGCGAGGGTGGCGTGATCCTGAAGAGGACCGATCCACAACGGTCCGCTGATCGTCCAACGCCCACGCCCATCAGCACAGCAACAGGGGGGCCATTCCCTCAGCTTCAGCAGGGGTTGTGCCCGTTGCGCACCGCAGCCTTCACAGCGCGCCAACAGGCCCAGGCACTCCTCCTCGCCGGGCTGCAGCTGGCGGCGCAACCGCACCGCCAGGCGAAAGGTGCGGCCTTCGCTGAAACTCAGCAGCGGGAGCACGCCTCGTCCCAACATCCAGGCCTGACGGGCAACCAGGCCGAGTTGCTGGCGCAGGGCCATCTCCCAGCTGGCCGGATGGGCCCGGGCTGCACTGCCAAGACTGCGGACAGCACCGCGACGGTCATGGCCCGTCGGGGAGCGGCCATCGGTACTGGCCAGAAGCAAAACCCCTTCAAAACGCAGCACCTGCAGCACCGGCTGCAACAGCGCTCCGGAAGCGCCAAAGGCGTCGAGATCAATCAGGTCAAAGCAATGGCCATCGAGGAAGGCCCGC
>CAJWIC010000234.1 GCA_913040905.1 uncultured Synechococcus sp.
AGATCCAGGAGTCCATCCGTGGCTGCGACGTGTTTCTGATCCAGCCCACCTGCGCGCCGGTGAACGATCACCTGATGGAGCTGCTGATCATGGTGGATGCCTGCCGCCGGGCCTCAGCGCGCCAGATCACAGCCGTGGTGCCGTACTACGGCTACGCCCGCGCTGATCGCAAGACGGCGGGGCGTGAATCGATCACCGCCAAGCTCACCGCCAACCTGCTGGTGAAGTCCGGCGTGGACCGGGTGCTGGCGATGGATCTGCACTCGGCTCAGATCCAGGGATACTTCGATATCCCCTGTGATCACATCTACGGCTCACCCGTGCTGGTGGATTACCTCTCCACGCAGAATCTCGGCGACATCGTTGTTGTCTCACCGGATGTCGGTGGCGTGGCCAGGGCCCGGGCCTTCGCCAAACAGATGAATGATGCGCCGCTGGCCATCATCGATAAGCGCCGCACGGGGCACAACCAGGCTGAAAGCCTCACCGTGATCGGTGACGTTTCCGGTCGTACGGCGATCCTGATCGACGACATGATCGATACAGGAGGCACCATCTGCGCCGGGGCCAGGCTGCTACGGCAGCAGGGGGCGAAACGCGTCATCGCCTGTGCCACCCATCCGGTGTTTTCGCCCCCGGCCAGCGAACGCCTTTCGGCGGATGGACTGTTCGAGCAGGTGGTCGTGACCAACAGCATTCCGATCCAGCAGGAGCGAACCTTCCCACAGCTTCAGGTCCTCTCCGTTGCCAACATGCTGGGCGAAGCCATCTGGCGCATCCACGAGGAGAGTTCCGTCAGTTCGATGTTCCGTTAGAGCCCTTGGTCTGGCCTTCGGGCTGATGCTGGCATCGCCGGCTCTGGCGGAATCGCGGCTTGAGCGACTGCTTCAACCCCGCAGCACCATGGGGGTGTGGCTGACCAACAGTCCCAGCAAGCTTTACTACGACCGCGAGCGGATCATCGCTGCCCTGGAACAACTGCAGCAGGCCGGTTTCAATCGCGTGGTGCCCAATGTGTGGAGCCGCGGCACCACGTTTCATCGCAGTCGTTTCGCGCCACTGGAGCCGTCGCTTGAGAAGGCCGGCGTGGACGTGGATCCGATTTGTACCCTGGCGGAGGAAGGACGCAAGCGGGGCATCAAGGTGATGCCTTGGTTTGAGTACGGCCTGATGGAGCCGGCTGATGCCGCTGTGGTGCGTGAGCATCCCGAGTGGGTGTTGGCCAGAGCCGATGGTCAGCGCTGGATGGCCATGCATGGGGATCACCGCATGGCCTGGCTCAACCCCGCCCATCCGCAGGTGCGCGAACGGTTCATCGGCCTGGTGGTGGAGACCTTGAAGCGCTGTCGGATGGATGGCCTGCAGCTGGACGACCACTTCGCCTGGCCGGTTGAGTTCGGCTACGACGCCTACACCGTTGCGCTCTACCGCCAGCAGACCGGATCAGTGCCCCCCCGTGACCACACCAACCGGATGTGGATGAGCTGGCGCCGGCGACAGCTCACGGCGCTGCTGCGGGACCTGCGGGACCGCCTGGAGCAGGAGGGGCTCTCAACGAAAATCAGCCTCTCTCCCGGACCGTTCCGACAGGCGTACAACCTCTGGCTGCAGGACTGGGAACTGTGGGCACTCGGAGCCTTGATCGATGAGCTGGTGGTGCAGAACTACGCCTACAGCGTGAACGGGTTCGCCCGCGACCTTGATCAGCCGGCGTTGCGCAAGGCCCGCGACTGGCGGCTTCCGACCCACATCGGAATTCTGGCTGGCTTCGGCAAGCGCACCACATCCACGGGCGATCTGGAGCAGAAGGTCCGACTTGCCCGGGCACGCGATTATGGCGTGATCTTCTTTTACTGGGAGGGTCTGTGGGGGCGACATGTGCCGGAGACCCAACGCCAGCAACGCTTCCAGTCGTTCCGGCAGCTCGGACGTGGGAACTGAGCCTTGACGGAGATCGAGCGCAATCGACTGCGCGCCAGGCTGCAGCGCCTGGCCTTCACCGAGGTGGAGATTGATCGCATCCTGCGCCGATTTCAGAGGGATCTGGAGACCTTTGATTCCGCCAGTCGGATCATCGAGCGCATGGAACGTGAAAATCCGGTACAGACCATGCTGCAGGCCCTCGCCTGTGGTCTGATCGCGGCGGTGCTGGGGGGATGGTTCGCCACAGTGGGTTAGCCAGCAAAACCGAGCTGATCGCGATCAGGGTCGGCAAAGCATCAGCAGACCCATGCAGAGAACGCCGATCAG
>CAJWIC010000235.1 GCA_913040905.1 uncultured Synechococcus sp.
TGAGCCCCATGCGGTTGTTCAAAGTCACCGCCTGCATCCCCAGCCCTGAAAAGGTGCGGACGCAGCGCGAATTGCAGAACACCTTCTTCACCAAGTGGGTCCCCTACGACAGCTGGTTCGCTGAACAACAGCGGATTCAGAAGCAAGGGGGCCGCATCATCAAGGTGGAGCTCTGCACCGGCGGCCGCCAAGTCAACGTCGGCAACTGATCAACAAGACGATCAACGTCAAGAGCCCGGCCCCAGTGGTCGGGCTTTTTGTTGTCGATTAGCTGGCCAACGTGGTCGCCACCAATCGATCCAGGTCCGGCCGTTCGGCCGCTTGCTGCTCAGACAACCAGAGCACGTACTCGTGGTTTCCGGCCGGACCGGTGATCGGCGAGGCAACGATCCCCTGCGCCTGCCAGCCCAGCTCCGCGGCGGAGGCCATCACCTGTTCAATCGCATCACGGTGGGCCGCCGGATCACGCACCACACCGCCCTTGCCGACACGGTCCTTGCCCACCTCGAACTGGGGTTTAACGAGCACCAGGGCCTCTGGGCAGAAGCCATCCGCTGGTTGCAACAAACGCCGCAGGGCCGGCAGCACCAGTCGCAGGGAGATGAACGACACATCCGTCACCGCCAGGCTGGGCCAGGGATCCTCGGCCCCGTAGAGCTGCTCCGGCTGCAGGTGACGCAGGTTGGTGCGCTCCCGCAACACCACCCGCTCATCGGTGCGCAGGCTCCAGGCGGTCTGGCCGTAGCCCACATCGACGCCGTACACCCGCGCAGCACCGTGCTGGAGCAGGCAGTCGGTGAAGCCACCGGTGGAGATGCCGCCATCCAGGCAGACACGCCCCTCCACCCGCAGAGGGAACACCTGCAGGCCCGCCAGCAATTTTTCGCCACCGCGGGACACGAAGCGGGGGGGCTGTTCCACCCGCAGCTCCAGAGCCGCGGCCACCTCGGTGCCGGGCTTGTCCAACAGGGTGCCGGCGCCATCGCGCACCTTGCCGGCCCGGATCAGTTGCTGCGCCTGTTGCCGCGAGGCCACCAGCCCACGGCTCACCAGCTCCAGATCAAGACGCTGTTTCGACGCCATCGCTAAAGCAACCAACGCAGATCACGCTGCAGCTCTGCGGGCGTCAGCACAAGAGCGTCACAACTCAATGGCAACTGCTCGAGGGGCCAGCACTGAAGACGCTCGATTTGTCCGCCCGAGGCATTGCGATCAACGATCAAAAGGTCGAGGTCGCTGCCAAACCCCGCGTCGCCGCGGCCATAACTTCCGAAGACCCCGACCTGCTGCAGTCCAGGAATGTTCCGCTTCTGCTCCACAGCCCAGGTCTGCACCTGCTGGAGCACCTGCTCAGGCGTCGGCCAACGCAGCACGGATTGCATCAAGGAGCGCACGGGCATGGCTGAGGGCGTCAGAGCTCTGCAGGCGGCCGAAGTGATCGGTGGGCGCACCTTCCGGAAGGCTATCGGGGTATCGGGTGGGGATATAGAGGGCATCCAGCACCCGCAGCCGGTCCTCAAGATCAGAGACAACGTCGGCCAGATCTGCCGCAACAGCTGGTGGCAACTCACGGAAGGAACGGCCGAGTCCATTGCCCCAGCTCTGCTGACCCTGCTGAAGATGGATGGCCTTCAAGGCTTTTTCAACAGCTTGATGACAGGCGAAGCAGGCCCACTCGTGATGTCCAGCCTCAGCACTGAGCTGGGCCTGCGCCAGATCAGCGGCTGCCTGATGAAGCCAGTCCTTCGAGCGGTTCATCCATTCAATCTGATGCCGCTGGGTCTGAGATCAAACGCTCCAGCAGCTGCGCCTGATCGGCCGTTGCCGCCTCACAGGGCACAAACCAACCCTCAAACCGCTGCAAGCGCAGCTGCAGCATGAGATCGAGCGATGGGCGATCCCCCAGCAACACCAGCCGGGGCTTGGGGGCGTCGGCATCGATCCAGCCCAGCCCATGCCAGGCCGCTCCATGGAAACCAGCGATCACCCGAGCCGCCCGCAGGGCGGCCACCTGCACCTGCAGAGGATGCTGCTGGGGATGCCAGATCGTCCAGCCGCTGGCCTCCAGGGCCTGCTCCAACTCCACTTCTCCCGTGATGAGGCGTTTGTCGTCCGGTAAAGCCGACCGCGAGAGATACAGCTTCTCCACAGGCTCGGCTTCCACGTCAGCCAGCAGCCGATCCCCAAGGGCCACCGCC
>CAJWIC010000236.1 GCA_913040905.1 uncultured Synechococcus sp.
AGCGCTGCAGGTGGTAGCCCGTGCGTTGGTCGTCATTGGCGAGGAAGTTCTCCAGGGTCACCTGGTCTGATTCCCAGAGCCAGCTGGCCATTACCCCATCAGCCCACACCTGCTCAGGACCCAGTTGTCGTGCCGTCTGGATCAGTTTTTCCAGCAGCCAGTTGCACACCACATTCAGCCTGTGGTTGTAGACGCTCCTGTACATGAGGTTTCTCACCACCAGGTAGTGCTCCACGGCCATCAGACCTTTGGGATGAATGGCCATGTCTCCGTCAGGAGCCAGGGTCAGTGCCCCGAGGATGCGATCGAGATCCAGCTGCCCGTAGCGCGTTCCCGTGCTGTAGCTGTCGCGTAGGAGGTAGTCGAGGCGGTCGCAATCAAGCTGGCTGCTGACCAGGTGTTTGATCAAGGGGTGGGGGCTCAGGCCATGCTCAAGTAGATCCGCCACCGCTTCGGCTGTGCCGGGTTGATGGTTTTCCAGACAGGGACGAATCTCGGGGTGATGCCGGATCACCCGCGCAGACCATGCTTCGTGGCGCAGGCCGAACATTTCTTCCCCGGTGTGGCTCAGGGGGCCATGGCCGATGTCATGGAGAAGAGCGGCGCCATACAGCAACCCGCGGAGCTGCTCCAGGTCCGGCGCCAACGGCAGCATCTGTTCGAACGCACGACGTGCCAGGTGAAAGACCCCTAGCGAGTGGGTGAATCGGCTGGATTCGGCGCTGTGAAATGTGAGGTAGGCCGGTCCGAGTTGGCGAATCCGACGAAGGCGTTGGAATGGAGCTGTATCCACCAGGTCCATTACCATCCCCTCCGCAGGGGCGTGACGGTCAAGGCCGATGCCCCGATGCAGAGGATCGTGATATGTGCGCTGGCTCATGCCTCGCTGTCGTCGTCGGGTTGCTCCAGCAGGGCCTCCATCCATTGCTGCGCTTCAGACAACCAGCGGTCGCCGTCACCGCCGGGATTCAGCGGTTCTGGATCCGACAGCACGCGATCGGGGGCGATTCCTTCTCCCTGGATGTCCCGTCCGCTGGGGGTCACGTACCCCGCGACAGTGACCGCCAGACCGCTGCCGTCACTGAGGTTGGTCAGCGTTTGAATCAGTCCCTTCCCAAAAGTCTGTCCCCCGAGCAGGGTGGCCCGTTCGTTGTCCTGAAGGGCCCCGGCCAGGATTTCGCTCGCGCTGGCCGTTCCTCCGTTCACAAGGATGACCATCGGTCCGTCATAGACCCTCTGGAGACTGGCCTGGATGGTGTCATTGATCCCCTCGCGGTTGCGGGTCTCGACGATGGCGCCACCGGCAAGGAAGTCATCGGCAACCGCTAATCCAGCGCTCACCAGCCCTCCTGAGTTGTTGCGGAGATCGAGCACCAATCCTTCGATGTCTTTGTTTTGGAGCTCTGTGAGGGCCTCCTTCACCTGTTCCGGCACGCCGTCGCTGAACTGGGTGATTCGCAGGTAGCCCAGGGTGTGGTTGCCACTGCGCAGGCGACGCGTGCGCACCGGCCTGAGATCCACGCTGCGGCGCTCCAGGGTCAGTTCGTTTGTCTCGCCGTTGATGTTCTCCAGTGTCAGCACAACCTGCGATCCCACGTCTCCCCGCAGAGCAGCCACCGTTCCCTCGAGGCCGAGATCCATCACCGCTTGTCCATCAACAGACAGCAACTGGCTGCCACTGGTGATCTCTGCATCCCCAGCGGGTGAACCTTCCAGCGCGGAAATCACCACAACGCCATCGCCGGAATCATCCGGTCCCAGTTGCAGGCCTACACCGCTGAGATTCCCGCTGGTGCTGTTTTTCAGTGCTGTGTAGTCCTCTGGGCGCAGCAGCCGTGTGTAGGGGTCGCCGAGTTGAGCGAGCATCGACTCGATGGCTGAATAGGCATCGTCACTGCTTTCGATGCTGCGTTCCATGGCCTTCTGCCGTTGCCGCCTCCAACGCACCGCATCGAGTTGCTCGGGGTTCCAAAAGCCCTGGTTGACCAGGCGCCAGCTGTCCACCACGAGCTGCTGTGTATCGCTGAGGGCGAGGGCCGTGCACGGGTTGCTCAGCACCAAAAAGCAGCAAAGAGCAGCTGCGATCAGTTGGCGGAGCGCTCGAAACCCTCTGCGCCGCAGCCAGTCTGAAAGATCGTTAACAGTTGGATACATCGCAGTGGGTTCGCCCCGGTGGCTGA
>CAJWIC010000237.1 GCA_913040905.1 uncultured Synechococcus sp.
TCCGCAACGTTTGCGTGCTCTGGCGCTGTTGACGGGGGCTGTGGCCATGGCTGGCGTGCTGTCGCTGGTGGTGTCCAATCCCTCCCTGGAGGACTACGAGGCCCATGCCGGCGATCAGTTGGTCGCGTTGGGTACCAAAGAACTGTGTGATGCACCCACTCTGCCGATGGTGGTGCGTCTGTGGATCCGCAATTGCCCTGAGCTGATTGCCGCGCAGCGGGATGCTCTGGCGGCACTGGCTGGTCAGTTCACCACCCGTCGCAACCTGGTGGTGGCCAGCTTGTATTCGACCCGCATGGGGGGGCAGCAGTTGCTGCCGGGGCTGCGCCTGCCTGGTTTTGATGTGCTGTCTCTTGGTGTGGCAGGTCGTTTTGTAATCCTCCGTACGGACGCCAGTGGCGGTACGTAGGAGTGACAGACATCCGGTCATCCGAAGCACAACCTGGCCCTGGTGCCCTTGATGCTTGGGTCCCCGTGGGGCTGCTCGATTTCGAGCATGCAACGTCCCTTCCCGTCATCCAGAAGCAGGGGCTGACCCCTGTGCGCCTTGCTTGGCATCAGGGGCGTCTGTGTGAGCCGAAGCCCTTGCCTGCGGAGCAAGCCCCGCCATCTCGGATGGTGCTGCCGCGACTGGTGGATTGCCATGTTCATTTGGACAAGGCCTACACCTGGCAGGACCACCCCAACCTGAGCGGCAGCTACGGCGGGGCTTTGGAGGCCAATCTGCAGGAGCACAACAGCCGAACCGTTGCCTCCGTTCTTCAGCGTGGGGAGAGGGCCATGGCGAGGGCATTTGACAATGGGCTGCGGGCCATGCGCAGCCATGTCGACAGTGGTGGCCCCGGCGCCGAGCCCAGCTGGGAAGCCTTGCTCACCCTTCAGCAGCGCTGGCGCAGCCGCATCGATCTTCAGCTGGTGGCACTGGTGCCCCTGGCGTTCTGGGGGTCAGCGGAAGCGGATGTTCTGGCGCGTCGCGTCGCCGCCAGCGGTGGTTGCCTCGGTGGTGTCCTGACCCCTCCCTGTGGATCGGCTGTGGTGGCTCAGCAGCTGGAGCAATTGCTGCGCCTGGCGGATCGCCACAGCTGCGGCGTCGATCTGCACATCGATGAGGCCGATCACGGTCCGGCTCAGGGCATGGTTCAGCTGCTGAGGGTTCTGCGACGCGTGCCGGTGCAAGTTCCTGTCACCTGCAGCCATGCCAGCAGTCTTGCGTTGCTGCCAGCTTCACGCCTCGTGCGTTTGGCGGAGCGCATGGCGGCAGCAGAGCTGCGTGTGATCGCCCTGCCCCTCACCAATGCTTGGTTGCTGGCGCGAGCGGAGGGTGCCACACCGCTTCAGCGTCCACAGGCCCCGATTCGTCAGTTGCAACGCTGCGGTGTTTCGGTAGCTGTGGCGGGTGACAACGTTGCCGACCCGTGGTTTCCCGGAGGCGACTTCGATCCCTTGGCCCTGCTGGCCGCGTCACTGCCGTTGACCCAGCTGTTGCCTTGGCAACGCCTGGGACTGGCCCCGTTCACCACGGCACCGCCTGCCCTTCTTCAACTGGAGTGGGATGGGGTGCTGCGGGCCGGTGCTCCTGCCGATCTGATCTGCATCGAGGGCCAGGGATGGTCGGATCTGATCCGCTGCCCTCCGCAACGCCAGGTTCTCGTGAACGGCCACTGGCTGACGTCTTCGGGCGCTAGACACTGAACAGTGTTCAGCCACGTCATGGGTCGCGCCGATGCCTTAATCGCCCTGCGGCAAGCACTCAGCGCTGTTCCTGACCTGGAGCTGTTGGCTGAACCGGCGGAACTTCAGCGCCATTCACGGGATGCCTTCGAGTACTCCCCCGTCCTGACGCCACGGCTGGAGCGCTGCCGTGCTGAGTTGGTGGTCCGCCCCCACACGGTGGAGGCCGTGGAACGGCTGGCTTCGGTTTGCACTGAGCATCATGTTCCTCTGACCCTGCGCGGCTCCGGAACCGGGAACTACGGCCAGTGTGTGCCTTTGCAAGGCGGCGTGGTGATGCTCACCACGGCCCTGCGGAAGATCCGATCCATTGATCCGGCCACGGGGGTGGTGACCGTGGAACCGGGCTGTGTGATGCGCGATCTGGATCAGGAGTTGC
>CAJWIC010000238.1 GCA_913040905.1 uncultured Synechococcus sp.
AATACACCCCAGATCTGATCCTGCTGGATCTGATGCTGCCCAAAGTGGATGGCCTGACCCTCTGCCAACGGTTGCGTCGGGATGACCGCACCGCTGCCATCCCGATTCTGATGCTCACTGCGCTGGGAGGCACCAAAGACAAGGTCAGCGGCTTCAACTCAGGGGCTGACGACTACCTGACCAAGCCCTTCGACCTCGAAGAACTTCAGGCGCGGGTCAAAGCCCTGCTGCGCCGGAGTGATCGCGCACCCGTGGGCTCCTCCAATCACAACGAGATCCTCAGCTACGGCCCACTCACCCTGGTGCCGGAGCGGTTCGAAGCCATCTGGTTCGACAGCCCTGTACGCCTGACGCACCTGGAATTCGAGTTGCTCCACTGCCTGCTCCAGCGCCACGGTCAGACCGTGGCCCCCTCGCTGATCCTCAAAGAAGTGTGGGGATACGAGCCCGACGACGACATCGAAACGATTCGCGTTCACGTTCGTCACCTGCGCACCAAGCTCGAGCCGGACCCCCGCAAACCCCGCTTCATCAAAACCGTGTACGGGGCTGGTTACTGCCTTGAACTACCCATCGGCGGCGACCTGGATGGTCTGCAGGACGTGGTGGCGATGGCGCGTGATGAACGCAAGCCCCAGGGGGATCGCGCCAGCGCTTGAGTTCAGCTCACACAGAGGTCCAGCAAGGCCACTTCCCAGGCCAGGCGAGGCTGGACAAACGCCAGCAGATGTCTGCGCAAGATTTCAAGCCGTCGCATCGGCTGATCCCCTGCACCAGCCCGCCAGAGCTGTTGCTGCCACCAGTCGATCAACCAGAGCTGCTGCTCTCCATCCAGGCTGTCGCAGAGATCGCGGGCTAAAGCCAGCGCCTGCATCGGATCCTGCGGCAACCGCTCCAGGCGAGCGATCAGGTCCTGGGGCAGAGCATCCCGCTGACGGCGGTGGTCCAGCAAAGCTCCCGGCGAGCCTGCGGCCATCGCCAGCAATTCCTCAGGATCATCAGCCTTTTCACCGCAACGGTGGAGCACCTGCTGCAGGTCCCCCTCCGCCAAGCGAAGAAAGCGGATCAACTGGCAGCGGGAGCGGATCGTGCTGAGCAATCGTTCCGGGGCCGCTGAAAGCAGAATCAACAGACCGTGACCAGGCTCCTCGAGGGTTTTGAGCAGAGCGTTGGCCGCCGCTTCCGGCATCGCTTCGGCGGTCTCGATCACAACCATGCCCCGCTCCGCCTCCACGGGTTGACGCGCCAGGAACCGACTCACACCCCTGATCTGCTCCAACCGCAGTTGCGGCGGAGTGCGGCGACTGAGGCCGGACTCCTCGGCTTCGGCGCGGCTGAGCAGACGGCCTTGATGCTGATACGTGGGCTCCACCCACAGCAGATCCGGATGGTTGCGCTCGACCAAACGGCGCCGCTGACGGGACGACGGCTCGCCCGCGGCCAGCACCCCCTCCAGCAGGCGGAGCGCGGCCAGCTGCCGACCGACCCCGTCCGGCCCCGCGAACAGATAGGCCGGTGCCAGACGCTTCTGCTGCAACGCTGCCGTCAGCAGATTCACCGCCAGAGGCTGGCCGACCAGGTCGGCGAACAACTCACTCACCCAACAGCTCCAGCAGTCCCTGTTCCAAAACCAGACTCACCGCCGCCGGCTCACCGGAGCCATCCACCCGGACCCAGTCACGCCGCTCCGCCATCTCCGCAAAACCCTGCCCCACCCGCGCCAGAAACGCCTGGCCCTCCGCCTCGATCCGGTCCGCCACCTCCCCACGCCGGCGCCGCAGGCTCTCCATCAACGGCAGCTCCAACCAGAAGGTGAGATCCGGTTGCAGCCCGCCTGTCGCGATCCGCTCCAGCTGCACGATCAAATCGCGGTCGAGGCCGCGGCCATAGCCTTGGTAGGCCTGGGTCGAGCCGGAGAAGCGGTCGCTGATCACCCAGTCTCCCCGCTCCAGGGCAGGACGAATCAAGGTCTCCACGTGCTGGGAACGATCAGCGGCATAGAGCAACAGCTCCGCCGTCGGCGCTGGGGCTGCATCAGCATCTGTGTGCAACAGCAGCTCACGCACAGAACGGCCCAAGCCGGTGCCGCCGGGC
>CAJWIC010000239.1 GCA_913040905.1 uncultured Synechococcus sp.
CGGTTCGGTTGGCTGCGGCAAAACCACCCTGGCCCGGGCCTTCGGCCGCATGGTGCCGGTGCCGGACGGCCAACTCTTCCTCAATGGCGTTGATGTGAATCAGCTGCCGCTGAACGGGTTGCGCCGGGATGTGGCCATGGTTCCCCAGGAGGGATTTCTGTTCACCAGCACCCTGGCCGACAACCTGCGCTACGGGGAACCGGAGGCCGACCAGCACCAGGTGGAGACCGCGGCGGAACGGGCGCGACTGCTGGATGATGTCAAGGGATTCCCCAAAGGATTCGCCACCGTTGTCGGTGAGCGGGGAATCACCCTGAGCGGTGGCCAGCGGCAACGCACTGCCCTGGGACGCGCTCTGCTGGTGTCAGCGCCGGTGCTGGTGCTGGATGACGCCCTCGCCAGCGTGGACAACAACACTGCGGCCGGAATTCTCGATTCGATTCGGACCACCGACGGCCGCACGATCGTGATGATCAGCCACCAGCTGTCCGCCGCCGCAGCCTGCGACCGGATCCTGGTGATGGATCAGGGACGCATCGTCCAGCAGGGCCACCATCGCGACCTGATCAGCACCCCTGGGGTCTACAAGCGACTCTGGGAACGGCAGCAGGCCGCGCAACAGCTGGAGTCGATGGCGGGCTGAAGCTGAAGAAGTTGCTGGCAGTCGCAGGCCTGCCGGCGAATTGTGGCTTAGCTGAAGGGAGGCACTCCTCCCCCATGACCAGCGGCTCCCCCCTGGCGATGCGCTGCACGCTCACGTTCGGCGACATCTACGCCCAGGTTCTGGCCTGGATGGTGGTGATCTTCGTCAGCCTGGCGGCGGGCCTGGCGCTGATGGGCTCAACCCGCCCCCTGTTCGCTCTGGTGGGGGTGGGCTTGATCCTGGTGCTCAGCCTGCCGTTTCTGCTGTTCGCCTTTGTCACGACGCTGCTGAACCACATCCAGCTGGAGCCAGTGCCAGCGGGCGATCAGGCTTCCTAGGGTTCAGGCTGCTTGCAAGCGTCCATGCTTCCGTCCTGGTTGACCCAACGCGGTGCCGAGTCCCCGGGCGAGTCAGCCCATGCCGTGCTGGGCACCCCCCTGCGGGCACCGCTGATGAGCGACCAGGAAGAAGCCCTGTTTGCCTGCGGCTGCTTCTGGGGTGCGGAGAAGGGCTTCTGGAAGCTGCCTGGGGTCGTGACCACAGCGGTTGGCTACGCCGGAGGCCATGCCACCAATCCCAGTTACCGGGATGTCTGCTCCGGCGGCACGGGTCATACGGAGGTGGTTCGTGTGGTCTGGAGCACCCCGGCGATCGACTTCAGTGATCTGCTGAAGCTGTTCTGGGAATGCCATGACCCCACCCAGGGCAACCGCCAGGGCAACGACACCGGCAGCCAGTACCGATCAGCCATCTACACCACCACCGAGCGGCAGAGGGCCCTGGCCCTCAGCAGCCGTGATCATTACCAGGCCGCCCTGAATGAAAAGGGTTATGGAGCGATCACCACGGAGATCCTGGCTGACCAGACCTTCTATTTCGCCGAGGACTACCACCAGCAGTACCTGGCCAAACCGGGCAGCCGCCCCTATTGCTCCGCCATGCCGACCCAAACGCTGCTGGGGGAATTCGAAGGATCGAACTACAAACTCCCGAAGCAGGTTTGGGACAAATACGACTGGTCCATCAGCCACTGCGTGCTTCGATCCGACAACAGCCCAATCGCGCTGGGCTGATTCGGCCAGGATGGGGAAGACCCCGAACCATGTCATGCCCGAGCCCTGGAGTGATCGGCAGGTGATCCTGGCCATCGCCCTCACTTTGATCCTGGTGCTGGGCCTGATCCTCGGCAGTGTGTCCCACAACCGAAAGCAGCAGGCTCCGATGCTTTGGCGGGACACGCCTCCATCCAAAACAACACCATTGGCAATCTGACCACCCGCCAACTGGCACACCTCTTCTTGGTGCGATCGTGGATGGAGAAGGACCCCTCCGTTCTGCAGTGAGTGAACGGCCTGATCCATCCGAACAGCGACAACTGCATCCCCTGCCGAGGGGGCTGGTTGAGCTCTATGGCTTGATCGCCGTTC
>CAJWIC010000240.1 GCA_913040905.1 uncultured Synechococcus sp.
GTCTCCGGCCGATCGTTGAGGGCATGAACATGGGCTTCCTGCTCCTGGCCTTCAATCAGATCTCCAACAACATGGGGATGCTGCGTTACACAAGCGGCGGCAATTTCACGATTCCCACTGTGGTGCGTGGTCCCGGTGGAGTGGGCCGTCAGCTCGGAGCTGAGCACAGCCAGCGCCTCGAGGCTTACTTCCACGCCGTTCCCGGAATCAAGATCGTTGCCTGCAGTACGCCCACCAACGCCAAAGGATTGATGAAGGCGGCGATCCGGGACAACAACCCGGTGTTGTTTTTCGAGCATGTGCTGCTCTACAACCTCAGCGAAGAACTGCCTGAGGGTGAGTTCACCTGTGCCCTTGATCAGGCGGACCTGGTGCAGGAAGGCAGCGACGTCACGATCCTGACCTACTCCCGCATGCGCCATCACTGCCTCAAGGCAGTGGAACAGCTGGAGGCTGATGGCATCAGTGTGGAGTTGATCGATCTGATCAGTCTCAAGCCCTTCGATATGGAAACCATCGGGCGTTCCATCCGTAAGACCCATCGGGTGATCGTGGTGGAGGAATGCATGAAGACCGGTGGTATCGGTGCCGAGTTGATCGCTCTGATCACGGAGCAATGCTTCGACGATCTCGATGCTCGACCGGTGCGGCTGTCCAGTCAGGACATCCCCACCCCCTACAACGGCTCCCTGGAAAATCTGACGATCATCCAGCCCCATCAGATTGTGGAGGCCGCCCAGCAGATGGTGCGCCAAGGGGTTTGAGTTGATGGCGCGTTATCAGGGCTGGTTCGCCTTTGTTCTTGCCCTGGCCATCGCGGCGGGGATGTTTCTGGTGCGGACCCCTTTGCAGCTTGGGCTTGACCTGCGCGGCGGCAGTCAACTCACGGTGCAGGTGCAACCGGCGGGTGACGTCAAGCTGGTTGGCGATCGGGAAATGGAAGCGGTCAAGGCGGTGCTGGATCGTCGTGTGAATGGTCTCGGTGTGGCGGAATCCACCCTCCAGACCGTTGGCACTGACCAACTGGTGTTGCAGCTCCCCGGTGAACAGGACCCCACCGCCGCGGCGCGGGTTCTTGGCGACACGGCACTGTTGGAGTTCCGCGCCCAGCGCGAAGGCACCGAAGCTGAGTTTCGAAGCTTGCGTCAGCTTCAATCCCAGGCCAGAGCCATCCTTCAATTACGGAAGGACCAGCGAGCACGCGGAGAGACACCGGATGCGATGAACCTGGATGATCTGAAGGAGGTGCAGGAGTCGCTGGGGCTGAGTGCGTCGGGTGATAGCGACGACGAGCTGCTTCAGGCGCTTCTGGATCAGGCTGACGCTGAACTTCTCACCTTGCTGGAACCGGCTGCCCTGACAGGACAACAACTGCTGACGGCCGGTCGGCAGCCCTTGCAGAACAACCCCAACAGCTGGGAGGTGACGCTCAATTTCGATGCCGAGGGAGCAGAGGCGTTCGCCGATCTGACTCAATCCATCGCTGGTTCCGAGCGCCTGCTCGCCATCACGTTGGACAACGCATTGATCAGTGCCGCCAGCGTGGGGCCTCAGTTCAAGAGTGCTGGCATCTCCGGCGGAGCGGCCACTATCAGCGGCAATTTCGATGCTGAAACGGCTCGGGAACTGGAGGTGAAACTGCGCGGTGGTTCCTTGCCCCTGCCAGTCGAAGTGGTTGAGGTGCGCACGATCGGACCGACGCTGGGTGCCGAGAACATCCGCCGCAGTCTGATGGCCGCTCTTTCCGGTCTCGTCCTGGTGGCGGTGTTCATGGTGGTGGCTTACCGGTTGCCGGGGGCCGTGGCGGTGGTTGCCCTGAGCCTCTATGCCCTGTTCAACCTTGCGGTGTATGCCTTGATCCCCGTGACGCTGACCCTGCCGGGAATTGCTGGATTCATCCTGTCCATCGGCATGGCGGTGGATGCCAACGTGCTGATCTTTGAGCGAATCAAGGACGAGCTGCGTCGCGGCAACACCCTGATCCGCTCGATCGACACGGGATTCTTGGAAGCCTTCAGTTCGATTCTCGATGGTCACCTCACCACATTGATCAGTTGTGC
>CAJWIC010000241.1 GCA_913040905.1 uncultured Synechococcus sp.
CTCCGATCTGGTCTACGCCTACCAGAGCTGGGTGATGGCGGTGATCAACGACGAGAAGCTCGACAGCGACGACAAGCTGCTGACCGATGACATCGCCGAAGATGCCCTCAACGCCATGCGCTTCCTGCCCGGCGAGGTGACGAGCGCGATTGAGACCAGCCTGGCCCGCGTCTACGACGTGGATGCCGACGAACTGGCGGACCTGCTGTTCCCAGAGGACTGAACCCCCATGGGCTGGACCGCTGACGACATCCCTTCCCTGGAAGGGCGTGTTGCCCTGGTCACCGGCGCCAACAGCGGGCTTGGCCTGGAGTGCGTCCGTGCCCTGGCCAAGCGGGGAGCCACCGTGATCTTGGCCTGTCGTTCCAGAGGTAAGGCTGAAACAGCCAAGGCCCGCTGCTTGCAGGAGGGCCTGTCCCGCCTCGATCTGCTGGATCTCGATCTGGCCGATCAAGGCAGTATTCAACGGGCTGTCGATGCAATCTGTGAGCGATACGGCCATCTGGACCTGCTCCTTAACAACGCTGGAGTGATGGCCCCGCCGCGCACCCTCACGGCCCAGGGACACGAGTTGCAGTTCGGCGTCAACCACCTGGGACACATGGCGCTCACCCGGATGGTGTTGCCTCTGATGACGGCCCGCCCGGATCCCCGAGTGGTGACGGTCACCTCAGGCGCCCAGTATTTCGGCCGCATCCGCTGGGACGATCCGAACTGGAGCTCGAACTACGACCGTTACGCGGCTTACGGCCAAAGCAAACTGGCCAATGTGATGTTTGCCCTTGAGTTGGATCAACGGCTGCGAGGGCAGAAGAGCCCGGTGCGATCGTTGGCCGCTCACCCGGGGATCGCTCGCACCGAGCTGCAACCCACAGCCCTTGCCAACGGCGGCAATCGTTTCGAAGCCGTGGCCTATCGGCTGATGGACCCCGTCTTTCAAAGTGCCGCCATGGGCGCTCTGCCGCAGCTGCACGCCGCCACCGCGGCCACAGCCCAGGGCGGTGAGCACTACGGCCCCGATGGGTTGGGGGGGTTGCGCGGACACCCGACCCTCTGCCGGGTCGCCCCGGCAGCACTCGATCCCAAGCAACGGGAACGGTTGTGGCAACTCAGTGAAGACCTGATCGGTTTCTGAATCGTTCCACCAGCCCTGATCCCATGAGCGCTGCATCCATCACGATCAACTCACGCCAGCAGACGCTGCTTGATGCACTGCGCACCTGTGGTGACGAGATGAGTGGCCAACAACTGCACCGCCATCTCGAGGCAACAGCCCCCATGGGGCTGGCCACCGTGTATCGCAATCTGAGGGTGCTGCAGCAGTACGGATTGGTGCGTTGCCGCCACCTACCGAATGGCGAAGCGATGTACGCGCCTGTGGAGCAGGATCAGCATCACCTCACCTGCGTGGACTGCGGAACAACAGAACAGCTTGACCATTGCCCCATCCACGGCATCGAAATTCCGCAATCCAGCGTGGGGAACTTCACGCTTCTGTTTCACACACTGGAGTTTTTTGGTCTCTGTGAAGACTGTCGCCAGCGTCAGGCTCAGGCGTCTTTGCGCTGAAAGCTGAATCGCCGAACGCAGAACAAGAAAACGATGTTACTGTTTGTAACATCGCAGTACAAGTCAATGCCACAGGCCAACGACAGCTGGTTTCAGAACACCGCCGCCCGTGACATTCACCTGGAGCAACTGAAGACTGTGGAACGGTTCAATGGCCGCGCAGCCATGCTCGGCATCGTGATCGGAATTGTCACGGAAGGCATCACAGGCGCCGGAATTGCCCACCAGATCGGCCTCGGACCGCTGGTGGATGGCTACGC
Source organism: uncultured Synechococcus sp. (assembly GCA_913040905.1). Next base: position 1,830 of record CAJWIC010000241.1, read on the forward strand.
CGCATGCCGAACCCAGTTTTTACCGTTCTGCTTCTGATCGGACGAAGAACATGTAAGGCGACTACCAAACTCAAAACTTCCATCAGGACGCCGAAAAGCTTGATGCCAAACTGAAAGTGCCAAGCATCAGTCGAAATAATCGCATTTTATTCATTCAGGTGATGCATTCATGGGTAAATGATTTTATACACACTGC
>CAJWIC010000242.1 GCA_913040905.1 uncultured Synechococcus sp.
CGATGGCGCCCTACTGGAGTGAGGAATGGGGCAATCCCTCCAGCCGTCAGCACCGCCTCGGACTCACCGCTTCAGCGGCGGTGAAGCTGGCCCGCCGGCAGATCGCGGATGCCCTGGCGGTGACGCCGCAGCGGCTGGTGTTCACCAGCGGTGCAACGGAAGCCAACAACCTGGCCCTGCTGGGCCATGCCCGGGCGAGGGGGAGCGGCCATCTGATCAGCGTGGCCAGCGAACACCACGCCGTGCTCGATCCGCTCCAGCAGCTGCAGCGGGAAGGGTTCAGGGTCACCCTGCTGGCCCCAGTCGCCGATGGACTGATCACCCCCAAGCAGCTGGAGCAAGCCATCACCCCCGAGACGCGGCTGGTGAGTGTGATGGCAGCCAATAACGAGATCGGGGTGCTCCAACCCCTGGCGGCCCTCGCCTCGATCTGTCGCGACCACGGCATCACCTTTCACAGCGACGGGGCCCAGGCCTTCGGCCACATCCCCCTTGAGCCCGATGCCATGGGGGTTGATCTGCTCAGCCTCAGCGCCCACAAGCTGTACGGGCCCAAGGGCATCGGCGCCCTAGTGCTACGGGAGGGCATCACCATCGAACCGCTGCAATGGGGAGGCGGTCAGGAGGCGGGACTCAGAGCCGGCACCTTGCCCACGGCCCTGATTGTTGGCTTCGCTGCCGCCGTCCGGCTGGCCATGGCCGAACGGGAATCACGCCAGCAGCGACTCGCGGCGCTGCGCGATCAACTCTGGGCCGATCTGCAGCACCGCCTCCCCGGCGTCCTGCTCAATGGGGCCCTGCAGCCGCGCCTAGCCCACAACCTCAACATCAGCCTGCCCGGGGTGAATGGCAGCCGCCTGCACCGGGCCCTGCGCCCCCACCTGACCTGCAGCAACGGCTCCGCCTGCAGCAACGGTGCCCCGTCCCACGTGCTGCAAGCGATCGGCCGATCGCGCGCTGAAGCCGAAGCCTCCCTGCGACTGAGCCTGGGCCGCGACACCACCACCGAGGACATCCAGCAGGCGGTCATTGCCATCAGTGATGCTGTCGCTGCAGCCCAGCGCTGATCTCACTACGGTCTGATCGACGCTTTCGGACCCATGAGCACCAGGGCTGAACTTTCCGTTGGTACCGCCATCACAGACGGCTGGCATGCCTTTCGCCTGGCCCCCTGGGCCTTCGTGGGGTTTGTCCTGCTCAGCACACTGCTGGCCCAGTTGGCCAATTGGATTCCCCTTCTGGGCGGATTGGTGGCGGGGCTGGTGAACCTCTGGGGCGGCGTCGGATTGATCCGCGGTTCCTGGATCGCCCTGGGAGGAAGCGCCCCTCGCTTTGACGATTTCACCCGGATGGATTGGGCTGCCATCTGGCGTCTGTTCAGCCGTCAGCTGGTGCTTGGCCTGCTGCTGCTGCCCATTGTCCTGCTGGTGATCGCCGTGGCCCTCAGTGCCGCCGATGCCTGGACCGTGTTCGGTCCGCTGATCAATCTGGCGCTGACAGTGGACCCAGGCGATCCGCAACTGGCCGACGCCGGCACTGCCGCCGCCCAGCAGCTGGCCCTCAATTTCAGCCGCAGCCCTCTGGCGTGGCTGACCGTGCTCTTTGGCTGGCTGTTTGCCACCTACATCCAGGTGAATCAGAGCTTTCTCGGCTTCATCGCCCTGCTGGAGGGACTGAACCCGATCGCCACCATCCAACGGGGCATCGCCGTGGTCCAGGGTCAGTGGTGGCAGGTGTTCGGCCTGTTGATCCTGCAGGTGGTGATCCTGCTGCTCGGGGTTCTGGCCTGTGTGGTGGGCCTGGTTGCCGCCGCACCGGTCTGCGTCTGCATCACCGGCGCCGCATATCGGCAGCTGTTCGGTCAGGAGGACCAAGCCGGACTGCTCACGAATCAGTGACCCTGCGGGCCAGCCGCCATTTGGCACTGCGACTGCGGGGGTTGGCCTCCGCCTCCTGCTCGGTGGCCACCACCGGCTTGCGGGTGATCCGTTGCAAGCGCTCATC
>CAJWIC010000243.1 GCA_913040905.1 uncultured Synechococcus sp.
AAAGCCTGGATCTGTTCGAGCGGATCGGTGGTCAGGAATCAGCCCATGCATGAGCTTCCGCTTGCATGGCAAGACAGGCACTGAGGTCTTGGCGCATCGCCACGAGGCGGTTCTGAATCTGCTCGTCTTGGGGGTTGGCATCGACGTACCGCTCGGTCACATCGTTGCTGATGCTCAACAACAGGCAAAACGTCTGGATGTCGCGTCCTGCCCGTTGTTGAGCGCTCTCTAAAAGAACACCCAACAGAGCCATCTTGTTGTTGTACACACCACGGTCCTTGTTCTCCCATGCATGGGCACCGGGAGCCGTGGTTCCAGCGATCAGTCCGGCCAACAGGCAGGCCAAGACCTTCATTGCAGCAATGCTGAATGACGTGAACGTAGGCCGGATGTGGTGGATGTGCCCGGGATCTGGGACAATCCCACCCGATCCGTACCAACGCTGATGTTTCGATCCAGTTCGCGTGTTCTGATCGTTGCGTTGGCCGGGTTGTCATCGTTCCTTGCGTCCTGCGCCTCACTCGACAGTGCAGGTGTGTCGCGTCTGGATCTGGTTAAAGCGCGAGGGGAGTTGCTTTGCGGGGTGAGCGGCAAGATTCCAGGCTTCAGTTTTCTCAGTCCGGATGGGAGCTACACCGGACTGGATGTCGACATCTGCCGTGCCATGGCAGCTGCTTTTGTTGGCGATGCTGAGAAGGTTCAGTACCGGCCGTTGACGGCGCCCGAAAGGTTCACGGCTTTGCGATCGGGCGAGATCGATCTCTTGTCCCGCAACACCACCCATACCCTGAGCCGCGATGCGGTGGGGGGAAATGGACTGCGCTTTGCGCCTGTGGTCTTCCACGACGGCCAGGGGTTGATGGTGAATGCCGCCAGCGGAGTTCGATCACTGGCTGATCTGAGTGGCAAGTCCATTTGCGTGGGATCGGGAACCACAACGGAGCAAAACCTCAACGACGCCTTTGCCTCCCAGCGGCTTCCCTACATGCCGATCAAATATCAGGATCTCAACCAGGTGGTTGGCGGCTACCTCCAGGGGCGATGCGAGGCCATGACGTCGGATCGCTCCCAACTGGCGGCGGCCCGCTCCGGCTTCAGCGATCCCCAGGAGCATTTGATTCTCGACGACAGGATCAGCAAGGAGCCCTTGGCGCCGGCCGTTGTGGGTGGTGATCAGGCCATGGGGGATGCCATGACTTGGGTGGTCTATGCCTTGATCGAAGCGGAGGAACGGGGCATCACCCAGGCCAATGTGGACGCCATGGTGAAGCAAGCCGAAGCGGACCCTTCCCAGACGGCTCTGCGCCGCTTCCTGGGGGTGGATGCAGGCCTGGGTCAAAAACTTGGACTCCCCGATGACTTTGTTGTTCAGGTGATTCGATCCACCGGTAATTACGGCGAGATCTACGACCGCCACCTGGGACCCGAGAGTGCTGTGGCCATTCCACGGGGTGCCAACCGCCTGGCCGGTGAGGGTGGTCTGATGATTGCTCCTCCCTTCACCTGATGCGGCAACGTCATCTGCTGGTTCAGGTTGGGGTCGCCGCCGTTCTGTTGGGCCTGCTGGCCCTGCTGGTCAACAACCTGGCGGTCAACCTGATCCGCACAGGGCTGGGTCTCGGCTTTGGCTGGTTGGGCCGACCAGCGGGCTTTGCTCTTGCGGAGACCGCTCTCCCCTATTCCCCTTCCGACAGCTACCTCTGGGCGTTGACCGTCGGTTGGCTCAACAGCCTCAAGGTGATCGGGGCTGGCCTGGTGCTCGCCACCCTTTTGGGAGTGGCTGCCGGAGCAGCCCGCAGCAGCGGCAACCCTCTGCTGCGCAGCCTGGCTGGTGGATATGTGGCGCTGATTCGTCAGGTGCCTCTGCTGCTGCAGTTGCTGTTCTGGTACTTCGTTGCCTTTCTGGGACTTCCTGCTGCACCGCTGGGGGGCTTGATCAAGCTTTCTAATCAGGGCATCCAGCTGCTCGGCCTGAATCTCAGCGTTGAATTTTGCGCTGTCC